>JAQGIF010000344.1 GCA_028291345.1 Rhodospirillales bacterium
CAAGCACGTGCGGGACGCCGATATTTCGCATCAGATGTGCCTCGATGTCCTGCCACCGATGGCACAAGCCAGTTGTTCGCGCGTGCAGGCGCTGCCATTCCTGCCACAGTGGCAAGATCGGGTCTGCGTCAATCGCGACGGGCGATGCTGCGATCGGAAACAATGCGAGCGGGCGCACGACTATTGGAGGGGCTCACGACGATCTCGACATGTTGCCCCAGGGCAGTGAGCGCCTGCAGGAGGCGCTCAAGCGAAATGCCGTGGAGCTTGTAATTTCGGATAGCCGACACTTTCGGCTGCGGGACTCCAAGTAATTTCGATGCATCGGTCTGCGTGAGATCACGGTGTTCAATGATGTCGTTGATCTTCTTCGCTAGGATGGTCTTGGCGGTGAGTTCTTCTGCGTCGGGGAACCCGAGATCGGCCAGGACGTTGTCCGTGCCGTGATCCAGCATTGCGCGACCCATTTCGTCAGTTCCTTTCATCATCCTGATAGCGCTCCAGAACCGCCTTCAATCTGTGTTCGATCAAATCCACGTCGGCCTTGGGCGTCTTGATCCCCGATTCCGATTTCTTCTGGAAGGCCACCGTCAACACGGCTGAGCCCAGCCCGACAAAGACTGAATCGAGCTTCGTCACCGGCTCGGCGTTGACCATTGACGGCGGCTATTTGGCTTGAGTTTGAGGGACACCACCATGGCGGCAGCCTGTAACCGGTTTGCAGGTGAGAGCACTGTTAGCATCCGGCGCGACCTGAAGATGCGCAAAGGATCGAAGCCCTACCAAGACGCATCGGCTGCCCGGTCCACGAGAGGGCACGCGGGCTTACCCGTGTGGTCGTCATTAGCATCCGGCAGCTCATCGGCACAGTCTCTGCTATGCTGCTACCCTGCGCTGACATTTAGGATTCCCTAATGGCCAAACTCTAATTCAAACTCCTTTTCACTAAGGAGATGCGATGTTGCGGCCTGGCCGGTGACGAGGGAGAAGCAATGACCGTCGAGGAGGCACTTGCGTTCATCAAGGACCACGGCGTCGTCCTGGCCTCGGCCAATGGACCCGTGCCACGGATGGCGGACATCATCGCCGGCGAGCCCGTCAAGGGAAGCTGGTGGAAGCACCCGAAGGGCCATGAAATATTCTCGATGTTCGCGGCGGTGGCGGACTCTCCCGACATCCTCGCCTGCCGGCTCGTCGGGGGAAAAGTGACTTATGTACATCGCCGCGTGTGGCCAGCTTTGATCCGCGCGGCCGAAATCTTCCCGGCGAAAAACCTCGCACGAGTGGACCAGGAGCACACGGCGGCGGGGCACCATGTCAACCGAGAGGTACCATTTCCGGAGTGGGCCGACGCGGACAGCATGGTCGAGGCCATGGCGCTGAGCGAAGACGACGCACTCTCCGCACTAGGTCCATGGGCCGTGACTCAGCGCCCGCAGCGAAGCTCAACTTAGCAAATGTTGGGCGGAAAACGCTCTGCGTTTGCCTAGGCAGCGGCGGGAACGACTAGATCGCCAGGGCTCGGCGGTCGCACTCTATCGCCGCGTCGATCTCGAGCCGATCGTCCCTCGCCCTGGCGTGAGAAGCGTACCGATAACTAGCCGACGAATCCGCCAACTGACCGAAGTGTGATCAGGCGATTGCCGCTACGCCGTGCTCGCCGAAACGCCGGAAAAAGCCTGGCCTCGGCTTGAGTGCGGCCATTTCCTCATTTCCCGTCCACGGTAAAGGCGATCAGCACGTTGCCGGGCTGGTGCACCCCGGCCGAGCCGGAATTGACGTAGAGCACACCATTCGCCACCGCCTCGACGCCACCGCCGATGCTGCCGCCGGTCGCTGTCGTGCCGTTCACGGCATGATATGCCTGGGCGGCGGTGTCGAAATCCCACAGCTTTGCGCCATCCTTGGTCGAAAACGCGCGCATATGGCCGTCGGCGGACCCGGAGAACACGACGCCGGGAATGAGCGCTAGCGCGCCCGGTTGCGCGGATGTGCAGCCCACGGCGCCATAGGCCTTGGCAAGCGCATTGGTCTCGTTGCCCCAAGCGCAGACAGGCGGTGGGCCCGGCACGCGCCAGAGTACCCTGCCCGTCGCGATCTCGAGGCCGCTGATCCCGCCGACCGCCACACCGGGCTGCGGCAAGGCGTCGGCGCTGCCGGCGTAGAAATAGCGATCGTCGCCCGCCAGTCCCGACGGGCCGGCGGTGCGGCTGCCGGGACCGAGATTCTCCTGCCAAAGAATTTTGCCGCTCCGGTCGGGATCGAAGGCGTAGACGGTGCCGGCCTTCGAGATCGCAATCAGGATATCCCTGCCGTCAGCCTGATGCTGCAGAATCGGTGGGGCGGCGAAATCGAAATCGGGTCCGGTCCTGGCGCAATCGGCCGCTGTCTGTGCCTTGGGGCAGATATTGTCGCCCGCCATCACTTGCGCGACCCACCGCCGCGCACCGGTTTCGAGATCTAACGCCATGATGGCATTGGCCGAATCGACCGAAAGTTGGGTATAGGAATTGCCGGTCCCGACATAGACGAGCTTGCGCCTGGGATCGATCGTCGGGGCGGAGAAGATGGCCGCCCCCGCCGGGCCGATAAGCGCGGTGCCGGTCGCGTTGGTTGCGAATTGCTTCGGTTCGGCGGCGATCGTATGTGTTTTCCAGAGGATCAGGCCGGTCGTCCCATCGACCGCCACCACCCCGCCGCGGAATGTGCAGCAGGCATATTTCGGGTCCACCGCCGACACCTCTTCAAACGATGATAACGGCACAAAGAGCCGTCCCTGGTAGAGCGTCGGCGAACCGGTCAACCGGGTCGTGGGATAGTCTTCGACCCGCGTGCTCCAGATCGGCTTGCCGGTCTCAGCATCGACAGCGCGAAGATAGCCATTGTCCGTCGAAAAATAGGCGGCGAACCTGGCCGGCGAACCGGCCGGCATCGCACCCACACTGATCGCCGAGCGCACGCTGGCCTCAGCCATCAGCGACCAGTAGGTGCAACCGGTCTTGGCATTGAGCGCGAACACCCGCCCGGCGCGCCCCCCAACGAACAGGCGATCGCCGACCACCGTCGGCTGTCCTTCAGCGACGTGGCCGGGATAAGCGAAGACCCATTTGACCTTGAGCCGCGGCACGTCGGCAGCCGAGAGACCTGCCTCCCGCTGAAACCGCGAATTCTCTATGTCATGACCCCAGCCATTCCAATCACTGGGATTGAGCGCGATCGGCCCGGCCGGCTTGGCGCAGCGATTGGCTTCGGGATCGGGATCGTCGGTCGCACCGGTCGTCTTGCCAGTGATGAAGGCCGCCAGGGAGTTGATTTGATTGCCGCTCAATCCCGCGGCCTGCGATTGCATGATCCCAGTGGTTAGCGCCCGAACCACCTGGTCGGGCGTCTTGACGAGCGAGAGGAACGTGCGCGGCGGGATGCGGTCGACCGCATGGTCGTGGCACTGGGCGCAGCGCTCCGCATAGAGTGAGGCACCAATCCCGTTCAGCAGCGCGGGGGGATTACTCTCGCCGAACGCCACGCCAGCGAAGCATGTCACCAAAAACGCAATTAAGGCTGCCTTCTGCTGACAACGTGACGCGTCGCAATCCATTCGTTCCCTCCCTTATTCGGCCACTGCAAACGCACCATCGATCGGGCCGGGGTCGGAACGAGCATTGGCGGGATGCCCCAAGCCCACAACCGCATTCTTCGCGGATAGCACTTATGGATGCCATTGGGCGCAAAAGCGGGTCATGTGCGTCGAACGGTACGCGGTTGTGCCCGAGACACCCTTGGGCTCAATTGCGGACACCAAGAGAACGCGGGACAGATGACCTGCCGCGGCCATGTTACCGATGGAGTCTCAAGCTGCGCCGGATGCAACCGGACCAAGCGCGGGGAACATCGCATGAAGGCCGTCCGCTGCAATCACGGTAAGGTCCATCTGGTGGAGGTGGAACGGCCCAAAGGCGAGGGCGTGCGCGTCAAGGTCGTATCGGTCGGCATATGCGGCTCAGACCTGCATCTTCTGACCTCCGACGTCCCGGTCCAGTCCATCTTGGGTCATGAGATCACCGGCATCACCGGGAACGGTATCCCGGTCGCAATCGAGCCGATCGTGCCCTGCGGCCACTGCGCCTACTGCGTCGAAGGCCAATATAATCACTGCGATTTGGGCGGCTTCGCGACCACGATGGGCGTAGGGCGCGACGGCGGCATGACCGAGGAAATGATCGTGCCGGAGCGCTGTCTGGTGCCGCTGCCCTCCGGGCTCGACATCGCCGACGCCTTTCTGGTCGAGCCGCTGGCCGTGGCGATCCATGGCATCATCAGGGCCGGGGTCCGAAGCGGCGACCAGGTCGCGATCATCGGCGGCGGCTCGATCGGGCTATGCGCGGTCGCTGCCGCCAGGGACATCACACCCCACGTAGCGCTCGTGGCGCGGCACGACGCGCAGAAGTCGGCCGGCGAGCGGCTGGGCGCGCGGCTCAACGTCTGGGGCAGCTACGACGTGGTCGTCGACTGTGCCGGCACCGCGGCCGCGTTGGCCGAGGCGGTCGGCCTCTGCCGGCCGGCCGGCAGCCTGCTCCTGCTCGCTAATTACTGGGAAGGGCTGACGCTGCCGGCCTTCGACCTGACGAGCAAAGAAATCCGGGTCGTCAGCGCAAACAGATATGCGCGGCATGGTGGCGTTCGCGACGTTGACCTCGCAGCGTCGCTGCTGGCACGCAACCCGGCCATCGCGCAGAGCATCATCACCCACAGGATGCCGCTCAACTCTGCCGTTGAAGCGTTCGCCGTCGCTGCCAACCGATCCGGTGGCGCGATCAAGGTGGCGCTAGAGCCGTAACAATCAGGGGAGACGTCCATGGAAATCTGCATCATCAATGTCATCCATGTCGCCGACGAACATCTTGAGAGTACACGCAGGATCGACGAAGCGTGCTGTCTCAAGGTGCTCAACCCCGACACCCGACTGACCTCTCGCTCCCCACTATCGGGTCCGTCGACCCGCCCCGAGAACATGGAAGACCACCGCAGCCCTTATTTCTGCCACCTGATCACGCATCAGGTGCTCGAGACGATCGCCCGGGCCGATATCGAGGGCTTCGACGCCATGGTAGTGAAATGCTTCGATGATCTGGGGGTCAAAGAGGCGCGCAACTTCGCTCGGACACCGGTCTTTGGCCTGGCCGAAGCCACCTTCCATTACGCCTGCCAGCTCGGAGGCAAACTGGGCGCGCTGGTGCCCGATATGCCCGGTCAGGTCGCCTTCGTCCAGAAGCAAATCGACGACATGGGTCTTTCCGGCCGCATGATCCCGAATGGGGTTCGTGCCGAGCGCAAGCGCTTCATCGAATCCTTCGGTGAGGCCCTGCGCGATCCGCGGCCAATGGTCGACCGGCTATCAGAGCAGGCACGCGAGATGGTCGACCAGGGCGCCGATGTGATCGTCATGGCCTGTGGAGGACTGGGTCAGATTTGTGGCGTTGCGGATTTCCACGTGCTCGAGCATCGGGGGGAAACAATACCGATCGTCAACCCGCTGACAACGGCTGTTAAAATGGCCGAAATGACTGTTGCTATGCACCGCGGCCTGGGCACGCCCATTCCCAGCGAAGCCCATGGTCGCCGTCGGCTCTCGGCAGTCGACTTCGCGCGTTACCGGCAGAGCTTCGGACTCTTGAACTAGCCGCAACCGGCTGTCCGCCGGCCTCGCGGTTCTTAGCGCTGCAGGTCACGCACTGCATCCTGGCTCGGCGCGCGACGATCGGGCAACTATGAGCTCCTCTGAAGCCCGTCGATTGGAACTGCCGTGGACACGAACGAAAACGAAGACGCCTACAAATCGGAACCGAAGGTGGCGATCGTCACCGGCGCAAGCCGGGGTATCGGGCACAATACCGCACTGAGTTTAGCCAGGCGTGGCGTCGATGTGATCATCACCTATCATATGAATCGAGCAGAAGCCGATTTGACGGTCGACGCGGTGGTCGCGCTTGGCCGCAAAGCGGTCGCCTTCCGGCTCGATACCGGAGACGTCAGCGCATTCGATTGTTTTGTCGAACAGATCGGAAAGGCTCTCACGCAGACCTGGCAGCGCAGCTCCTTCGACTACCTCGTCAATAACGCGGGCACCGCGCTGATCGCCCCATTCGCCGCGACAAGTGAAGCGGACCTCGACCAGCTGTTCAATATCCATTTCAAAGGAGTGTTCTTTCTGACGCAAAAGCTGCTGCCGTTCCTCGCCGACGGTGGTCGAATCGTGAATATTTCCTCCGGACTCACCCGTTTCACCTTTCCCGGCCTTTCCGCCTATGCGTCCGTGAAAGGCGCGGTCGAAATACTGACGCGCTACTTGGCCAAGGAACTCGGACCGCGGGGCATTACAGTCAATACTGTCGCCCCTGGCCCCACCAAAACGGATATTGGCGGCGGAGCAAACAGCGATAATCCCGATCAGGACAACTTCATCGGGTCGGTGACCGCATTGGGACGGATGGGTGTTCCGGATGATATCGGCCCCATGATCGCCTCACTCTTGTCCGACGAAAACCGCTGGGTCACCGGGCAGCGGATCGAGGTTTCGGGCGGCACGTTCATTTAGGTGCCATACACCCTCCGTAATATCTGCCGCATGGAGGCGCTGGCGGAACGCCAAACGTACCGCCAGGATCACCTTGAGCACCCGACGGCATCCATATCGATGCTCCCGGGAAAAGCCCGTTGCGTCCTGACCGCGACCCCTCATCGTGAAGGCAATGGGTTGCGCGGTGGCCCCGCCATGACGCGGCTCGAGACGATAACAATCCCAAGAAGACGAACAGCGGAGGAAGCAAATGCTCAAGCAGGTCTATGTCATCGACATGATCGTCAAGGATCTCGATAAAGCGATCGCCTATTTCAAGACAATCATGGGCGTCGACCCGATCAATACGACGGGGGTCGGCACGGGCGTCGGCGATTTCAATATGGTCCATTTTCCGGCGCCCGGAGACGGCATCGGGATCCACTCGATCGGCTTGTTCCAGCTGACCACCGACAATCCGACGACGGACACCGGAAAGCGCGCCAAGAAGCACCTGGAGGAACATGGCGAGGGCGTGTTCCTGTTCGGCTTCATGGTCGACGACATCGACAAAACTCAGAAGGACATGGAGACGGCGGGCTTCAAGTTTAACAGCCCGGAGCCGCAGAGCTACCAGATGGGCCGCGGCAACTCGATGGAGGAGAAGTTCGGCACCACCATCTGGTTCGCCCAGCACAATCCAG
>JAQGIF010000359.1 GCA_028291345.1 Rhodospirillales bacterium
ATCCATCGCTGCCTCTGTTTGTTGGTACACGACGCTCAGCGTGCCGATCTCGGCCATGTTGCCCAGGCAGGCGAGCTGCTTCAGGGCATCCTGCGTCGTCAGCGGCAATCGCCTCAGTTTCCGGACCACGAGTTCCACCGCGTTGTCCGTATAGTCTTTGGCGTTGATACGATCGATGTCCCAGACCCAAGCGGGTGCGGCTCGGTCAAACGCGAGCAGTTCCTCTTCGGCCAACGTCGTGAAGAACTGGATCGCGAAGAACGGATTGCCGCCGGTTTTCTCCTGCACTAGCTGCGCCAAGGGTCTCGCGCGCTCGGGCTCGCAGTGCAGGGTATCGGCGACGAGCCGGCCGACATCGCCGAGCCCGAGCGGCGCAAGCACGATCTCATGTACCCTCGCATCGGCCTTGCGGATCGCCTCGAGCGTGCCCATGAGTGGATGTGACGGACCGACCTCGTTATCCCGATAGGCCCCAACCAACAGCAGGGACGGCGCATCAGAGTGTGTGACCAGGTGCTCGAGCAGGTCGAGCGTCGCGCTATCCAACCATTGCAAATCGTCAAGGAACAACGCGAGCGGGTGCTCCTTGCGTGCGAACACGCCGAGGAAGCGCCGGAATACCATCTGGAAGCGGTTCTTGGCCTCTTGCGGCGGCAGCTCCGCAACCGGGGGCTGTTTTCCGATGATGAGCTCGAGCTCCGGAACGAGGTTCACGATGAGTTGACCGTTCAATCCCAGCGCCTCGCTGAAGGATTGCCGCCACCGGCCTAGCTGCGCCTCGCCCTGAGTCAGAAGCGAGCGCACCAGGCTCTGGAGGGCTTGGGCCAACGTGGCGTACGGAATGTCGCGCTTGTATTGGTCGAATTTGCCGGACGCGAACAGACCCCGCCGGGGGACTAGCACCTTGTGCAATTCGTGCACCACGGAGGACTTGCCGATCCCGGAATATCCAGACACGAGCACGAGTTCCGGTGTGCCGTGGGCCACAACGCGGTCGAAACAGGCGAGCAGCGCCTCGATCTCGCGCTCGCGCCCGTACAGCCGCTCCGGGATCAGCAAACGGTCCGACGCGTCACGTGCGCCCAGCGGAAACGGATCGATGCGGCCGTCTGACTCCCATTGCGCCAGGCACCGCCGAAGATCGGCCTCCAAACCGGCGGCAGTCTGGTAGCGCTCCTCGGCTGTCTTGGCGAGGAGCTTCATCGTGATGACCGATAGCGCCCTGGGAGTTTCCACGGTCCTCTCGTCGGGTGGAACAGGCTGCCTGGCAATATGACAGTGCACCCATTCCAGCGGATCGGCGGCGCTGAACGGCAGCGTGAGCGTCAGCATCTCATAGAAGGTGATGCCCAGAGAGTAGAGATCACTGCGGGAATCGATCGAGCGGTTCATCCGTCCGGTCTGCTCCGGCGCCATGTAGGCGAGCGTTCCGGCGATTGCGTCGGGCGGCTCGGGGTTGGGGCGCTCGCGCGGCAGGCGGGAGGCAATGCCGAAGCCGGTGAGCCAAACACCGCCGCTTGCCACATCCACCAGGATGTTCGCCGGCTTGATGTCCTTATGGATGAGTTCGCGCGCATGCGCTTGGCGCAGCGCCCCTGCGATGGAGATCGCGATGCGCAGAAACTCCGCTATTCCCAGCGGCTGTCCGAGCAGCCGATCGAGAACCGCACCTCCGGGATCTTCGAGCAGCAGCGCCACGCGGTTGCGGTGGCGGGAAAGTTCGATTGGGTGCGCCGCCCAGGCGGCATCAAGGTCGGCTCTGAGCGCGTATTCGTGTTCGAGCCGCGTGAGACTAGCGAGCGAGCTGTTCGCTGCTGCGACCAGCAGAATCGGCGGCAGCCCCTTGCCGGAACCCCGATACAGCATCAATTCACCGTCCCGCAACGGTGAAAATGTGTAACCCGAAAGATCCCTCACGAGCCCTTCTCCCGACGCTCCTTCGCGATCCTTAGTTTGATCTCGCTAGTACATGAACCGAAGATGATATCCCACCTCAAAGGCAAGGTCTCGCGGCAGACCTTTCGAGATGCACTGGTGCGCATGGCCGCATCCATAAGCGACCGCTACGCCTCGGCGACTTACCTGTTGGAGCGCCTCGGCTCCGCGGCCCGCCAGTCCCGACTGCATCGGGCCGGCACTTGCGTTCGTGTAGTGACCCCGTGAAGACCTGCCCAAATGGAATCCCATTGGGACAGACATGGCAGCACACCGACGGAAGACGAGAGCAAGCGATGGACAGCGCGGCGTAAAGCCGCGCTGGTGCTGGAGATTATCCAGGCCAAGACTACGGTGGCCGAGGCCAGCAGGTCCTACGATCTGCCGCCGTCCGAGACCGAGCTCTGGGTTGAGGATGGCAAGCGGGGTATGGAGAATGCGCTGCGCGCCAATCCTGAGATAGCCCGCGAGCAATACGAGCGGCAACTGAAGGACCTGCAGGAGCGAACGGCGCCGGGCATGAGGACGCCCGCTGAAGCCTTTGCATTAGCGGCATGGGGTGAGCAGGTTCCGCTGGGTCACTACACGCATCCACGAACCCATGAGCTCTGTTTGGCGGCCTGTGGAGGTGGTGAGATGAAACATCTCCAGGAGCTGTGTCACACGCAGTTTGACCATCCCATGTTGGCGGGAATTCGACGTTGCGCGCCTACGATATGGCTAATCGTGACATGCGGAATCGCAGCCTCATCGCCGGCAGTCGCACAGACGCAGAGCGCATCGACAAAAAGCGACGACAATCAACTGCCAGAGATTGTTGTGACGGCGCAGAAGCGCCCTGAGAATATTAAGGATGCGCCACTTTCGGTGACGGCTTTTACCGGGTCAGCTCTAACAGCGGCGGGTATAACTGCTGTCAGAGATCTGGGCGAGATAGATTCGACGCTGCAATTCAGTGCCATTGGGGGCATCGCAACAGTTTTCATGCGCGGGCTAGGTAACCCGGTTGCAACAGTAGGAAATGAAGCTAGTGTTCCGATGTACATTGATGACGTGTATTACTCGCGCTTATCCCCAAGCTTCTTTGATCTCGTCAACGTAGATAACGTCGAAATACTCACGGGCCCGCAAGGGACGCTCTTCGGGCGTAACGCGAGTGCAGGCCTCATCTCTATCTATACTCGGGATCCGGGCAACAGCCCGGTTATCGAGGGCATGGTTGGCTATGGAAACTATGCCACGACCACTGCACAGCTCTACGCGTCGGTGCCAATCACTGACAAGCTTGCTGCTGACATCTCGCTGAGCGAATACAATCAAGCATCCGGCTGGGGTCGGAATGTGTACAACGCAGATCAAACCTATCTCAACTACTCCTACAACGCACGGTCCAAGGTCATATGGAAGCCGACTGATAGCACAACAGTTAAGTTCATAGGCTATTACGTAGAACAAAATAGTCTGCAGGGGGTACTTACCACTCCTTACGCCGGTACCGTCGGCGGCGGGGTCGATAACTCTGGCACAATAACGGTGCCCCCTCAGCCGCCCCAACCACGCTTTTACGATATCAAACTAGATCACATGCCCGGCGTGAGATCTCAAACTTATGGCGGGTCAATTCGCGTCGATCAAGAGCTTGGGTTTGGGGTGTTCTCCAGCATAAGCGCGGCGCGAAAGACCAATGAATCGTATCTGTCCGATGGCGATCTTACGCCATATCCGTT
>JAQGIF010000385.1 GCA_028291345.1 Rhodospirillales bacterium
CCTTATTGATCGTTCAAAGAAAGCTCCTCCGCCGATGGAGCGACGGGTTTTGATTTGGCGACATACCCGATGGCGTTACTCCACCAGTTCGGGCTCCGGCGTCGCGGGCGCCTCCGTCGTTTTGGCCGGCGGCGGCTTGAGCTCGGGATATTCGAAGACGATGCGGTCGTCCTTGACGTCGAGCCGGACCAGCCCGCCTTTCGCCAGGCGGCCGAAGAGAAGTTCCTCCGCCAGCGGCTTCTTCACGTGCTCCTGGATCGTCCGGGCCAGCGGGCGGGCGCCCATCTTGGCGTCGTAGCCCTTGCGGCCAAGCCAGATACGCGCGGCATCGGACAGTTCGATCATCACGCCGCGATCCGCCAGCTGTCCTTCCAGTTCGATGACGAACTTGTCAACGACGCGCTGAATGATTTCGCTCGACAGCGCGCTGAACGGAATGATCGCGTCCAGGCGATTGCGGAATTCCGGAGTGAACATGCGGTTGATCGCATCCTCGTCCTCCCCTTCCCGACCGACCCGCTGGAAGCCAATCGCCTCCTTCGCCATGTCGGCCGCGCCGGCATTAGTCGTCATGATCAGGATCACGTTACGGAAATCGACCGTCTTGCCGTTATGGTCGGTCAGCTTTCCGTAATCCATCACCTGGAGCAGGATGTTGAACAGGTCGGGATGCGCCTTCTCGATTTCGTCAAGCAACAGCACCTGGTGTGGATGCTGGTCGATGGCGTCAGTCAGCAGGCCGCCCTGGTCGAAACCGACATAGCCCGGGGGCGCGCCGATCAAGCGGCTGATCGTGTGGCGCTCCATATATTCCGACATGTCGAAGCGAGTGAGCTCGATCCCCAGCGCGCGGGACAATTGCCGCGCCACTTCGGTCTTGCCGACGCCGGTCGGGCCGGAGAAGAGGTAGGAGCCGATCGGCTTTTCCTGGTCGCGAAGACCTGCGCGCGCCAGCTTGATCGCGCTGGTCAACGCATCGATGGCCTTGTCCTGGCCGAAGACCAGCGTCTTCAGCGTGGTCTCCAGGTGACGCAGCACCTCCTTGTCATCGCGGCTGACACTCTTCGGGGGGATACGGGCGATCTTGGCGACGACCGCCTCAACATCCTTTAGTCCGATCGTCTTGCGGCGGCGATGTTCAGGCAGCAGCATCTGGGCCGCCCCGACCTCATCAATGATATCGATCGCCTTGTCCGGCAGCTTGCGGTCGGTGATGTAGCGAGCCGAAAGCTCGACCGCCGCCTTGATCGCCTCGGCCGTATAGCGGATGCGGTGATGCTTTTCGTAATAGGGTTTGATCCCCATCAGGATCTTGATCGAATCCTCGACCGTAGGCTCGTTGACGTCGATCTTCTGGAAGCGGCGGACCAAAGCGCGGTCCTTCTCGAAATAGCTGCGATATTCCTTATAGGTCGTCGAGCCGATACAGCGCAGCGTCCCGCTGGCCAAAGCGGGCTTCAGCAGGTTCGACGCATCCATTGCCCCGCCGGAGGTGGCACCGGCGCCGATGATCGTGTGGATCTCGTCGATGAACAGGACCGCACCATCCATCTGCTCGACCTCGGATATGACGGCCTTCAGCCGTTCCTCGAAATCGCCGCGATAGCGCGTGCCGGCCAGTAGCGAGCCCATATCGAGCGCATAGATGGTTGCGTCCCTCAGCACTTCCGGCACTTCGTCATGGACGATGCGGCGGGCGAGGCCTTCGGCGATCGCCGTTTTACCGACGCCAGGGTCGCCTACATAGAGCGGGTTGTTCTTCGAACGGCGGCAGAGGATCTGGATCGTACGCTCGATCTCGGCCTCGCGGCCGATCAGCGGATCTATCTTGCCCGACACCGCCTTACGGTTCAGGTTGACGCAATAGGCGTCCAGCGCCTCTGTTCCCTTTTTCACGACCTTTTCCGCCTGAGCGTCGCTGTCGGCGCCGCCGACACGCTTCGCCTCGGAATGGGCGGGTATCTTGGCGATGCCGTGCGAGACGAAATTGACGGCGTCGAAGCGGGTCATTTCCTGTTGCTGCAGGAAATAGACGGCATGGCTTTCCCGTTCGGAGAAGAGCGCGATCAGTACATTGGCTCCGGTCACTTCCTCCCGCCCAGATGACTGGACATGGATGGCCGCGCGCTGAAGCACACGCTGGAAGCCGGCGGTCGGCTTGGCATCGTCGGCCCGGGTCACCGCCAGATTGGCGAGTTCGGCATCGATATATTCGGTGACGTCCTGACGCAGCTTAGTGATATCGACGCCACAGGCGCGCATCACCGCGACGGCGTCCTGGTCTTCGGTCAATGACAGGAGAAGATGCTCGAGTGTCGCATATTCGTGCCTGCGGGCGTTGGCCTGAGCCAGTGCTTGACGGAGCGTTTGCTCGAGATTTCGCGAGAGCATGTTTGCCTCAGTCTTTCTCCAGGGTGCATTGAAGAGGATGTTGGTTCTGGCGCGCAAAGTCCATGACCTGCGTCACTTTTGTTTCCGCGACCTCGTAGGTAAAAACGCCGCAGAGTCCAACGCCGCGGCGGTGGATGTGCAGCATGATCTGCGTGGATTCTTCGCGGTTCTTGCGGAAAAACCGTTCCAGCACATGGACGACGAACTCCATCGGTGTGTAGTCATCGTTCAGCATCAGAACTTTATACATCGAAGGTTTTTTCGTCTCGACCCGGGTCTTGGTAACCGCGCCGATATTAGGACCATCGTCGTTGTGCCTGTTCGTGTCCGCCATATTTCCGAATGCTCCGACTTGACTGCAGCCGGTCGTTAGGGGTTCGGGAGAAACTAATATGGCCCTTTCCAGCCCCGGTTCAAAGGCCGGAGAGCAGCAAATTGCAGTGGATAAAAAAACATGCCGTCGGCATACCGCAGGCGGCCTGTTTCTTGAGGCTGTGGATGCGGTTTTCTTATTCGAAAACGATCTGCACGCGGCGATTCTGCGGCTCCTTCACGCCATCGGCGGTCGGTATAAGCAGATCATGTTTGCCCTTGGCGAAAATCGCGATCTCGCCCGCCGGCACACCGTCATGGATCAGTTCCTGCTGAACGGACACCGCGCGACGCTTTGACAAGCGCATATTGTACGCGTCGGACCCATGCGCATCGGTGTGCCCGGTGACGGTCAGCCTGGTAACATTCATCTTGGCGGCATTGGCCGCCGCCGTATGAACGACCGCCTGCGCGGCGGGCGTCAGGTCCGATTTGTCGAAGTCGAAGAACACTAGATAGCTGCGCGGGGTCGGCGCCGGCGCGGCGGGTGCAACCGTCGTAGTCTCAGCAGCCGCCTCGGCCTCGGGCGCAGCGTTACCGAACAGTGGCACAGCGAGGGTGATCGCCGCGATCTCCACGCCCGGATTGCGACTGCTCAGGCTGGCATTCGAGATGTGATGAATGTCCGCGCCCAAACGCCAGCCATTGTCGAACTCATAAGCTGCGCCGATACCCGTGCGGAATTCGGCGGTGTTGCCCAGATTCTTATCGTCGCCGTGCTGATAAAAGCCGACCGCCGCGTCGGGCAGGATCAAAATATGGTCGGTGATCCGCAGATCGTAGGTAATGCCGGCATAGGCCATATAGGCGTTCTTGGTCGTATACATGCCGCCCGCGAAGACGCCGAAATCCCAAAGCCGCCAGCCCGGCCGAAGCTGGAGATCGAAGGATTCGGAATTGGCTTTCTGGAAAACATCGAACGAGCCGACTTCGAATTGGGAACGCCATAGATCGTCGGCATGGGCGGCGCTTGCGAATGAAATCACCGCCGCGCTGGCGGCGAGCATCAGGCCACGGAACATTACGGATCTCCCTCGTCGAACTTCTTGTCTGCACAATCACTAGCAAGGACCGATCGGTTCCACCAGAGACAAGCAGAATTATCAATGATTTCACATAGCAAAACGCCCGGCCTTTCGGGCCGGGCGTCCGCTGTTCCAGATAGCAGGCGCAATTAGAGAGTCGGAAACGCCGGCTTGGAAATATGCTCCATCGTGGCCGTGACGCGCGCGCTAATCGGCTCGATCGCATCGTTGGTGATCTTGATGGCGAGTTCCGACAGATGCGTCGCCTCAGAGACCGCGGTATCGAACGTGCTCTTGGTATAGGCGTTTTGCAGGTCGGTGAACTCGGTCAGGTTTTTGGCGCCGATCAGCGCCTTCGCCGTGGCCATGCTCGATTCGACTTGCGTTGTGGTCAGACCAACGAAGGTGCGCGCCAGCTCTTCGAAACCATGGAAGAAGATAGTGCCGGCCTGGATAAAGGCCTCCACATTCGACTTGCCGAACGCGGCAACTTCGTCAGCCGCTTTGAACTGGGTTTCCGCCGCCTTGGCGAAATGGTCCTTGGTTGCCTCGACGGCGCTGGTGACGCTCGGAACCTTATCCGCGATTTTGGATTTTACTGTGGTCATTACGCTCTCCTCAACTTAATGGTTGATGCGACCGCGGGACCAATCCGATCCGACGACGGGATTATGTTGCAGCGCAGCATAATACATGCGGCGCGAAGCCGGGATTGTCAAGACGCACTGCATCCCGTTCAATTCGCATCATTTTTCTCTGGACATGGGATTCGCTGACTCGTAACCATGACTCGGAGTCTATTTTATCGGGGGTCGAGCCTAGGGTGCGAATGAAGACCGGGCGTAGCCATATGTTTGGCGACCTTATGGAAGCCCAAAAAAAGCGCTTTAGCGCCTTGCTTTTCTACGTCTTTTTTATAACCGCCTTCATGCCCGCGCATAGGGCCTATGCGATCGATGCGTCAATCGTGGTCGACGCCAATAGCGACACGGTAATCAGCCAGGAAAATGCCGACCGGCTGTTGCACCCTGCGTCGATGAGCAAGCTCATGACGCTGTATATAACTTTCGAAGCGCTGGAATCAGGACGGATTACGCTGCAGCGCAGCTTTCCCGTCTCGGCACACGCGGAATCCATGTCCCCCACAAAGCTGAATCTCGTCGCCGGACAGTCGATCCGGGTGGAGGACCTGATCCTGTCGCTGGTGACCCTGTCGGCAAATGATTCCGCCGTAGTGCTGGCCGAGGGGCTCGGCGGATCGGAAGACCGGTTCGGCCAGTTGATGACCCGCAAGGCACATCAGATCGGCATGGTGAATACGAATTTCCGCAACTCGAACGGCCTGCCAGATCCAGCGCAGATCTCGACCGCGCGGGACATGGCCATTCTGTGCCGGGCGCTGATCCGCAAGTTTCCGCAATATTACCATTATTTCTCGGTGCGCGAATTCACCTATAACGGCATCGAACACGCCAACCACAATCATCTGATGAGCCGCTATGAAGGCATGGACGGGCTGAAGACCGGTCTCACCAACGCCTCCGGCTTCAATCTTGCCGCTTCGGCGATCCGGGGCGGCCGCCGCCTGATCGGAGTCGTGTTCGGCGGCACAAGTGCGGTACAGCGCGACGACTACATGGCGGACCTGCTCGATGACGGATTTCGGCGCAGCGGCGGCGTCGCGATGACGACCGCCGTGCCGCCGCCGATCCCGGGACATAAGCCGAGCCAACTAATGTCGGCACAAGCTTCCGGAGGGCAAAATCCAACCGTCGCCTCCCTGCCGCCGGCCCCTGTGCCAGTGGCTCCGGCCCCCAAACTGATCGGCGAGGTCGGCGACCAGACGACGACCGCCACGTCGGATAGCCCCGCCCCCTTGTCTCATGTAGAAATAACAACCACCGCGCCACCGACGATCGCCGATAATCGTCGTCCGGCTCAGGCAGCCGAACCGGGCGGCGTCAGGATCAATGCGCCCAGGCCGACGACCATCGGCGCCCTCGCCACGCTCAGCGGTCAAGGCGACGAGGAAGGGCCGGACGATCAGCGGGCGGCCAATACGTCGGAAAGGCAGGGCGACCAGCGGATGGCAATGCTGATCACACCGAAATCTGCGCGGACAGCGGCCAAAGCGGCGGCCCAGACGCAAACGTCGGCACGCTGGAGCATCCAGGTCGGCGCCTATGCCACCCGGCAGGCGACCGAACAGGCAATCAAGGCGGCGATCAAGCGAGCGCCCGAACTGCTGCGGCATGCGAACGCCGTCGTCGCGGCGCTGCCGCAGAAGCACGGCACGATCTATCGCGGCCGCCTTTCGGGACTTGAGGCGGCGGAGGCACGCCAGGCGTGCCGGCTGCTATCCCATTGCATGACTGTCCCGCCGGGCGCGTCGTAGAGAGGCTTCCATGCGGCACATCACTCATGTCATCGTCCGTGGCTTGGTTCAGGGCGTGAGCTTTCGCGCCTGGACCGTCGGTCAGGCCGAACGTCGCGGCGTCGATGGCTGGGTCCGCAATCGTGAAGATGGCGGGCTGGAAGCGATCCTGGCGGGCGAGGCCGATGCGATTCGTGGCATCGTCGAGGCCTTCCGCATTGGGCCGAAGGGGGCCATCGTGACTGACGTCATCGAACTGCCGACCAGCGAAGAGCCCGGTCCGGGATTTCACATTCGCGTCTGAAGCTGCCGGCAGGCTCGCCGCCTCGTCTGGGGCGACCAGCGCAGGATCGCATCGGTTCAATCCGTAACAACATCGTCTCTATTTCGCCATGATTGTCACGTTGACTGGGCGATAGGGACAAAGCGCTCCGCCGTTCCAGGCGGAGATCGGAGGGCAGTATGTCGGTGCCAGGACGGATCGGAGTCATCCTCATAATTGCGTTGGCGCTGGTCGACGCGCTTATCTTGGCGAGCGGAGCCAAGCAGGCCGCGACCGCGATCGAGACGCACGCCTTGATCGAGCAGACGGCCATGCAGCCGGAGCCCGCCGCCCAGGAAACCCCCGGCCGTCCCGCCGCGCATAAGCCGCTGCTGTCGAAGGCTCTGCACGAAATCAACCTGCTGATGGCCTGGAAGGCCGACAGGCTGGCCGGTATCTAAGCAGGACGGGTTCACGGGCAGTGGTTAGTCGTCGATAGCCTGATAGATCGCGGTCTCCAAATCCGTGCGCATGGTGCCGCCCGCGCCGAAATAGAGCTGGATCATCATTAGCGCGATCAGATCCTCCTTGGGATCCGCCACCCACCAGGTACCGTAGGCGCCCGGCCACCCGAGCCGGCCGGCCGAACCCAGCCAATCCTGACCGGTTGGATTATCGGCAATCGACAAACCAAGACCGAACCCCATCGACGTCCAGAACGACATTCCCATGAAAGGCGTGCCGCGTTCAGCCGGGGTCAGGTGATCCGTTGTCATCAATTCCCACATGGCCCGCGAAAGCAGGCGAACATCGTCCGACTTGCCGCTCCCCAAGATCATCTTGGCGAATTTCAGATAGTCGTCCGCGGTCGATACCAGACCGGCGCCGCCCGACGGGAAGCTGGCCGGATTACGCCAGCGGCTATCGTTCGGATGATCCTGCACCACACGCCGACCCACCTTGGGATCGGGCGTATAGGCGGGGCCGAAGCGGTGAAGCTTGCCGTCCGGCACCCAGAAGAAGCTGTCCACCATGCCGAGCGGCTCAAAGATCCGGGTCCGCAGGAAATCGGGGAACCTCATGCCTGACGCTCGGGCAATCAGTACGCCCAGCACATCGGTAGAAAGCCCGTAATGCCAGCGCGCGCCCGGTTCGAAGACCAAGGGCAGCGTGCCGAGCCGCGCCATCCAATCGTCCATCGGCAGATCGCCCGGCAGGACCAGTTTGTTGAACTCGAATAGGGCGCCGTTCATCGGCCCTTCGGCGGTGAGCGGATAGGCGATGCCGGAGCGATGCAGCAGCAAGTCCTTCAGCGTGATCGCACGGGGTGCATCATAAACGTCGTCGAGTGCGGCCCCGGGGCCGCGCAGCACCTTGCGGTTGGCCAGTTCCGGCAGGAACTTGTCGACTGGCTCACCCAGGCGGAGCTTGCCTTCCTCAACCAACATCAGCGCGGCCACACTCACGATGGGCTTGGTCATCGAGGCGATGCGGCACAGCGTATCGCGCCGCATCGGGACCCTGGCCTCTTCGTCCTGCCAGCCCAGCACGTCGGAATGCACGGTCTCGCCATGGCGATGAACGAGCGTGACCATGCCGGCGACCGTACCGGCATCGACATGCGCTTTCATCGCCGCTGTGATCCGTCCCAGCCGCTCGCTCGAAAAACCACCCGGTCCCGACATCTTTACCCCAAGTTTTTAATTATACGTGGATGAGTTCTACGTCGACGCCGCGGCACTCGCCAAGGGGTACACGCTCTTTATATTCCCGATTCGATCCAGGCCCGTCATCCGGACAGGCCACCTCGCCCTTGACCCCCAATGCTTTGATAATTGCCCGCTGGAAGCCCAGATAAGTCATCGTCTGCGGCGCTGTTCCGCGCAAACTTGATTCACCCTTTTCTCCCAATCTCACGCCAAGCCGCTCCATTCTCCATTAAGAGCCGCAAAAAACAAAAGGCCGGAGGTTGCCCCTCCGGCCTTCGCATTTCATGTATTCGGCTTGGTGACCGGACTTAGAAGTCCATGTCGCCCATGCCGCCCATGCCACCGCCGCCCGGCATCTGGGGGGCTTTCTTCTCAG
>JAQGIF010000031.1 GCA_028291345.1 Rhodospirillales bacterium
TGGCGCGAAGGCGCCCTTGCGTCCGAGCGCTCGCCAACCGCAGGCGGTGACCAATTGCGGCCGTACAGGCTGGGTTCGCCGAAGATCTGAAAGTCGCCAAAAGCGGTCTAGCTGAGGTCCTATCGCATGAACTCGCCGGCCTGACGTCGACCTCCGTGGATGGCGCCTCTCCGCGATGCGGGCCGACGATTCCCTTGGTCTCTCGAAGCTTGCCCGAAGCGTGAAGTTCATTTGTCTAATGATGAATGTCCCTTAGTCTGGTGACGCCGTAGCTTAGCGATCTCGCGACGCTCCTCGATCCGGTCTTCCGGTCACGCGCAGCAAGAGAGCTGCTGCGAATTCCGGGGTCGGCAGCGTTGCGGCCGAGTTCGTGCTTCCTTGCAAAGAAGGGTTTGGTGATGGGGATTCTTCGCTACGTAATCGCGTTGTCGACTATCGCACTGGCCAGCCCTGCCGATGCTGCTGGTGGCAACATCCGCGTCTTTACGATCAACGACCATCTCCTCGCGTTTTACGACGGCCGGCCGCCGGCGCCTTCGCAGCCCCAAGAAGGCGCAAACTGGGCTGACTTCGGTGCGCTGAATGTGGGCGTGGCGACGTACGTGATCCATCGCGGCGATCAGGCCCTGGTTTATGACAGCTTCCCCTATATGGAAGAGGCCAAGTTCGTGCGCGACTATCTTACGAAGGCTGGCATCAAGCACTTCGTCCTGGTGAATAGCCATTGGCATCTTGATCATGTCGGCGGAAATGGCGTTTACGCCGATAGCGACAGGATCGCCACGAACAAGACGATCGAGATTCTCGAAGCGAAGAAAACAGCAATAGAAACAGCCGCGGAATGGGGAACGCCGGCAATCAAGCCACTCGTGCTGCCCAATATCGGAATAGACACTGAGACCACATTGTATGTCGGCGACGTCAAGGTGGGGGTTCGGCCGATCGAGATCCACTCGGAGGATGGCCTGGTAGTCTACTTGCCGAAGGACCGGTTTTTGCTTGCGGGCGACACTCTGGAAGACTCCGTCACCTTTATTTCGGAGCCTGACCACGTCATCACGCATTATCGGAACCTGAAGAGGATGGGCGCGTGGGATATAGACCGGATTTTTCCGAACCACGGCAATCCTGACGTCATCTCGCACGGCGGGTACCAGAAGACTCTTATCGACGCGACGACAAGCTATCTGCGCAAGCTTGTCGCGCATGCGCACGATGCCGACTATCTGAAAGGTACGCTTGAGGACTATGTTGGCGATTCAGTTCAGAGGGGTTGGGTCTCCATCTGGTGGGCCTATCGCGATGCTCATGAGCAGAACCTCAAGCTCATGGAAGCGGCCTGGAAGGACAAGGCTCTGCCGGAACTGTCCCCTTGACTAGCGGAACACCGCCTTTCCCTTTGCGGTTGGGAGCATTCCCAGACCAACGACGACCGGTAATGGGACGAATCAGCCGAATTCGACGCGCGTCCACGAGGTCCGGAAATGGCGCGAAGGTGCCTTGCGTCCGAGCGCTCGCCAACCGCAGGCCGTGACCAATTGCGGCCGTACAGGCTGGGTTCGCCGAAGATCTGAAAGTCGCCAAAACCGGACATTCACTTCGTTGGCGGCGAATGACCGAGATGGGCGCGATGCCGCCTCTGCCAGGCGGCTCGGAGTGTCCGCTCCTGGGATAGCGCGATGGGCCGCTCTGTGACGGGGTTGGGTCGGAAGCAGCCCAACCTTGTGAGCTCACTAGCCACAATATAACATTCACAGTCATTTAATCATTAGTTAGTGATCAGTAGTTAATCTAGAGATCTCCGTACGCATCCGCTGTAGGCCGCCTTTTTGTGGGGCGCGTTTTGGCTGATATTTCGCCTTATGAGCACATTACCCGATGAGCCAGTGTCCATCTCTGGCTTGATGGACACTTTTGAAGAGTGGCGTCACCGTCCGCGCCGTCGATGGTCAGATGAGCTGAAGCGTCAGATTGTGTCGGAGACCTTTGTCGCCGGCGCTTCGGTGTCGATTGTGGCGCGGCGCCATGACGTCAATGCCAATCAAGTATTTAGATGGCGTCAGCAGTATGGTGCCGGCTCTGGCGCGTTCCTCGCCGTTTCTGTCGCGGCGGAGACTCCCGCGCCGGTGGCTTCAGCCGGTCAAGCGTTGGCGGCGCCGCCGTCCATTGATCATGCGTGATATCGCGGGGCGGAGTAGTAGGGGCATCCCACATACCTGTCTGGCGCGTTCGGAGGGGGCTTCGCCGCGCAGCGCGTGCTGCGCCATTTCCCGCACGCCAGACAAATATTCACGCGGTCCGCCGAGAGTCTCGCTTGAGAGACTCTCGGCGTCGAGTCGAGTGAGGTCGTAATAATACGCTCGTTTGTGCAACCGAGGCCTGTACGTGGCATTAGACACATCAGAAACAGCGGTTCGTTTTCCTCTCTTCCTTAGCGTGTCGAGGGTTAAGACGAATCACAGCGTCGATGAAGGAAGAGGCCGCTTGAATCAAACCACTTTTAAAGTGCTAACCCAAATGACTGCCGGATTTCATTTGGCAGGAGAGCGACATCATGAGCTTCAGCCATGACGATCGACGCTCATGCAGTCGGACCCCGGCCATCGTACGTTAAGTCGTCGGCGCCAATTTTCTGGCTGACGACAATGATCAGCACAATGGGTCTGATCGGTGTTCTGACCGGATCATCTGTTGGTGCCGTGGTCTTTCTCGGCGCCTGGGCGTTCATAGTAGCGGCCTACCCCGATAAATGTCTACGACTGGTCTTTCGTACATTATGGCTCTGGCTGATACCGGTAATGGCGCTATTGTCGACCATTTGGTCGCAGGCACATGAGGCAACGTTGCGAGCAGCCGTTGAACTTATTCTCACTATTGCTTTGGCATCATTAACAGCTGGATTTGTTCGCCCTCGTGCATTTGTCTCCGCCGTGTCTGTTAGCCTTATGATAGGCGCTATTGTCTCATTGATCTTCGGCCGATACGGCGTAGATGGTATGACCGGAAGGGCGGTGTTTTTAGGCATATTCGCCAGCAAGAATATGATGGCGATGTTTATGTCATTCCTGACAATCTTTGGTGCTGCGGTGCTTGCCGATCGAGGGCAGCCAATGCCGCTACGGTTTTTGGCGGGATTGTCGTTCTTCCTCAGCATCCCTTTGCTTTTACGAGCGCACTCAGCCGGTGCTCTGGTGACAACGGTCATTTCGTTCTTAGTCATGGGATTCACCTTGGTTTTTTCGCGGATGGGAGCGAAAGAACGCTTGTTGATCCTGATTTGTACCACAATCGTCGGCACCTCAATTCTGGTTTTGGTGGTTATGCTCGCGTTTGATGGCACGCTGGCCGCAACCGTCTCAGGCTTCGTGAGCGGTGTGCTCGGAAAGGACTCGACTTTGACAGGGCGAACAGAGCTCTGGGCAATCGCGCTTTCCGAAATCGAAAAGCGGCCTCTGTTCGGCGTTGGCTATTCTGCATTTTGGAGCCAAGGCAACCTGCTTGCGGAAGGAATATGGCGGGCATTTCAGATTGAAAGTCGGTCAGGCTTTACGTTCCATGACACGTTCCTTGAAGTTGCCGTGGAATTGGGATGGGTCGGTGTTACAGCACTGGTTATAACACTGGTTTTTACGGTTGTATCCTCTGTCCGCTTTGCATTGGCTTGTCCGGGTTGGACCACGACATGCTTCGTCACGGTCATATTCTGTTTGCTGACACGCTCGATTGTCGAGGTCGATATACCTTCTCCCTTTTCAATCGGTACCTATTTACTTGTCGTGATTGCATCCTATAGCTCTGACTACGCGCGGATGCAGCGTAGTCACGCCATACGTGCTGTTTCCCTGAAGACCGAAGCAGGATTGGGCCATTGTGAATCGTCATGCCCAGCTGCCTGACCGTGCGATGAATTCCTTCGTCAAAAAGGCGTCAGAATTGCCTGGACGCCTCCGGGGAAGGCCGAACCCACGTTTAACGGATAATTATCGTGATGCATAAAGCAATAAGGCAAGTTCATGAAATATGAAGCATCTTTGGACGGGTTTAGAGCCGTCGCTGTGACCTCAGTGGTTATCTACCATGCCCATCAATCGTTGCTACCTGGAGGATGGGCAGGAGTCGATATATTTTTCGTCCTGAGTGGATTTTTGATTTCGAAGATTCTTCTAAGCGAATATTCTGCGTTTAACACATAAACCTAGGGAATTTTATGCGAAACGCGCTCTTCGATTAGCGCCTGCGTTTGCGTGTTTAATTGCGGTCTTACTACCGATAAGCTGGTTTTCCGCGGATCATAGAACTGAGGACTTAGACGATATTATGTCCGTGACCTATTTGATGACTGGAATAGGGCATTTGGTTGGTTTCCTGGCGGTGGTGGATTTTTGGGGCATACTTGGTCTTTAGCGATGGAAGAGCAATTCTATCTCATTTGGCCGTTCGTGTTGACGTGCCTTGTGAGATGGAAACGCGCCGCGCCCTTCGTAATTCTAGGTATAATTGTCGCCGTGTTTTCATGGCGACTAAGTTTTTTTATATTCAGGGGCGGTCCCAGAACGGACCTATAATGGCTTTGATGTTCATTCTGATTCTTTGTTGATTGGTTGTGCAGTCGCGTTTGCGCCGCTTGGACCCGAGATTAAATTATTGGCTCAGCGTCTGGTTATTATTCCGACAGCCTTATTGGCGATCATTCTATCTACATTTCATTGGGATAGCACAGAGGCCCAAGGTGCCGGCATCACTCTTGCGGCCCTCTGCTCGGCCTGGATCATGATCGCTGCCATGGAGGGTGGCTTCTTAAAGAAGGTCCTGTCCATCAAACCTCTCGTTTATACCGGGCGCATCTCTTACGGGTGGTATCTGTGGTTTTATCCGGCTTTTGTATTTGGCAATCACATGCTTCCGAAATTTTATGAGAAGCCGCTGGTTGTTATTTTTTCCTATTTAATCGCTGTGATATCATATCACTTTGTAGAGCGTCCATTCCTAAGGCTCAAAGGCCGACTTGAACCGACCGGCGTCGTCCGCGGCTCGACCAGTGTCGCGGTGCAGGCGCAATAGCAGCCGCGCACTTTCGTGGGGATGAAAGTTGCTTCGCGTCGAGTGCGGTCGTGGGTCGTTAAAAGCCGTTAAGTAGCTAGATGGCTGCTCATCCCTACTTCACCGGCACGGTGATAGTGTAGCGTTGCTCCGTCTTGGTCCTCGCCGCCGCCTCGCGGCACGCGGAAAGCGCATCCCGATTGGCCCGCACCAGGTTGGCCGCATCGATCACGCCGCGCCACCCGTCCGGATTGCCGGCCTGCATCAGCGCGGCGCCGGCGTCCCAGCGGTCATTCTGCATGACCAGGGCGGCGACGCGCGTATTCAGCCCGAGCGCCAGCACGCCGGCGACGATTTCAACCCTCCATTCGATCTTCGAGCATGCCGCAGGCTTGGGACAGATCGAAACGAACCGAGCCAGAGGAGTCCGCAAGCTGGCCGCACGGCCGCGTGAGCGCAGGCTGAGCCGCGCCGAGATTAGGCTGTTGGGAGAGACGCTTCGCGCCGCGAGGGAGGAAGGCGAGCATCCAACCGGCCTTGCCGCTATCCGCTTCCTGCTCCTGACCGGGTTCCGGCGCATTGAAGGATTGGGACTGGAACGAGCCTGGCTGAACGAGGAGGAAGGGGCAATCCGTCTTCCCGACACGAAGAGCGGCGCGCAGTCGCGCATTATCGGCAAAGCCGCCATCGATCTGCTGCTCGAGCAGCCACCCCGACGAAATGTCCTTCACCCCAGTCGCCCGGAAAGAAGTAGGGCGACCTCGTCTTCGCCTGAATCCCGCCTCGGATGGCAATTCACCATAACCGGTAGCGGCCATATCCCGCCGATAGATTCGCCTCTGGCCGCGGTAAGAGAGGCGATTGTGGCAAGCAACGTGTTGTTGGCAAAAAATGATTAAGCCAGATTAGGAGGCTACCCACGATTGCAGAGCGCCCATTCCGCCGCCTATCATTCCTTTGAATGAGCGCATCAGTCGTTCATCTGGAAAACATCAAAGGGGGGGGCATGCAAGTACGATTGGCAGTCCTGTTGTGCGGTGCCGCGACTCTTTTGGCGCTGCCGCCCGCGCACTCCGCTTTCGCCCAGGCCGGTCAGACACAGCCGGCCGTGGGGTCGGTTCGGACGGGCCTCGAGGAGGTGGTGGTCACCGCCCGTCGGCGCGAGGAAAGCCTTCAAAAAATCCCGGTGTCGGTGACGGCGTTCAGCCCCGCTAAGATCGAGGAGCTGCATGCCCAGACGCTGACGGACATCCAGTACATGGTCCCGTCGCTCAACATCGACAGCAACAACACCCGCGACGCCAACAACTTCAACCTGCGCGGCCAGGGCACGACCTATCAGGCCGACCCAGCGGTGGTCGTCTATTTCGCGGAAGTGCCACTGCCGTTCAACGGCGGCGGCCCGGGCTTCTACTACGACCTCGACAACATCCAGGTGCTGAAGGGCCCTCAGGGCACGCTGTTCGGCCGCAACGCCGACGGCGGCGCCGTGCTGTTCCAGCCCAAGAAGCCCGGCGACGAGTTCGAGGGCTATTTCCAGGCCGGCTTCGGCAACTACACCAACATCCAACTCCAGGGCGCTGTCACGGTCCCGATCGTCCAGGACAAGTTCTCGGTCCGCGTCGCCTTCGACCGCCGCACCCGCGACGGCTTCACCAAGGACATCTATACCGGCAAGGACTACGACAACATCGACTATTGGGCGGCCCGTGTTTCGGCGGTCATGAAGCCGACCGACGACATCGAGAACTACATCCTCTTCAACTCGATCTACGACCACAACAACGGTACCAGCGCGCTTCTGACTGGCGTCAACCCACAGGGCCCTGCCTTCGCGGTGTTCGGCCAGCCGCTCAACCAGGCGCTCGCCTTGCAGCAGTCGCTCGGCCCGCGCCAGACCTTCATGACGCCGGATTCCATATACAACATCTGGAATTACGGCGTCGTCGACACCTTCAAGTGGAACATCTCCGAAGACCTGACGCTGAAGAACATCTTCGGCTGGCAGATCTATAAGCAGGTGAGCCGGCTGGATGTCGGCGGCACCACGCTGCCCATCCTCTTTTATCGCGACACCGGCCAGTACGGCGGCGTGCTCGACCGCAACTCGCCCGACTTCTACAGCGCTACGGAGGAGGTGCAATTCTCCGGCAAGGCGCTTTCGCAGCACCTGCAATGGGTGGCCGGCGCCTATTTCGAGTTCGACCATCCCCTGGGCCACGACCTGACCGACCAGGTCGTCTTCGGCCAGCCAATCTTCTCCGACGTCGGCAAGGGCGTGCGCAGCGAGGCGGTCTATGCCCAGGGCGACTACGACCTGTCCGGCGTCTCGTCCATTCTGGACGGCTTCACGCTGACGGCCGGCTACCGGTACACCTGGGACTACCGCACGGCCTATCAGAACGCCTACGTGCCGGTGGCGCCTGGCTTCACCGTTTGCCAGTACGGCGGCGTCTATCCCAACTGCACCGCCACGTTCGCGCGGCATTTCCAAGCCGGCACCTACACGCTGGCGCTGAAGTACCAGCTGACGGACGCCACGCAAGTCTATGTGACTGGGCGAACCGGCTTCAAGAGCGGCGGCTTTAACATCTCGGCGCCGCCCAACTCGCCGCTCGCCTCGTTCGGGCCAGAGAAATCGACCGACGTCGAGATCGGCGTGAAGTCAGACTTCGAGGTCGAGGGCATGAGGGCCCGCACTAACGTCGCGCTCTACCACACCGACTATTCGCAGATCGACCGCGCGCTGGTCTATGTCGTGGGCGGGCAAGTCGGCGCCTTCGTCGTCAACGCGACCTCGGCCGAGATCGAGGGCGCGGAGTTCGAAGGGACCTTGATCCCGTTTAGCGGGCTCGAACTCAACGCCATCTATTCCTACACCTATTCGAAATACGGCTCCTACATCACCAACCAGGGCGATTTCTCGGGTCAGGTCCTGCCATATGTGTCTAAGAACAAGTTTAGCCTGTCGGCGCGCTATTACCTGCCGGTGGACCCGAGCCTGGGCGACATCTCCTTCGCACCGTCCTTCTCGTTCCAGACCCGCTACAAGAACCTCGACAACAACGACCCGGACATCTTCATTGCCTCCTACGGGCTGCTCAACCTTAACCTCGATTGGAAGAACATCCTGGGCCAGTCGATTGACGCGAACCTCTACGTGACCAACGCGCTGGACAAGGTCTATCGCATTGGGGAGGGCAGCTATTATACCAGCCTGGGCGTCGTGACCTCGACCTACGGCGAGCCGCGTATGTACGGCATCAACCTGAAGTACCGCTTCGGCGGCAACACGGCGGAGGCGGCGCCCGCACCCGCTGTCTACACCCCGCCGCCGGCTCAGGCCCCGATGGCGGCTCCGAAGAGCTATCTCGTGTTCTTCGACTTCAACAAGTCCAACCTGACGCCCCAGGCTGCGACCATCGTCGATACGGCGGCCAAGAATGCCGCCCCGGCCAAGGTAACCCAGCTTACCGTCACCGGACATACCGATACGGTCGGCTCGGACGCCTACAACATGCGCCTCAGCCGCCGCCGCGCGGAATCGGTCGCGGCTCAGCTTGAGAAGGATGGCATCCCGTCGTCCGAGATCGAAATCATCGCCAAGGGCAAGCGCGAGCTGCTGGTCCCGACTGCCGATGGCGTGAAGGAACCGCAGAACCGGCGGGTCCAGATCATCTATGACGGCGCTCAGAGCTAATCGAATAGAATCCTGAGGCCGGAGTTGGAAGCGGCTCTCGGCCCTTATAGAGAAACGCGGGGAAGCAAGCGCCTACGGATTAGCCCCTGCTATGACTGCTTCTCTATCGCGGCTTTCGAGACGAACCGCTTCGTTTCGGAGCGACCGAGTTGGGTCGAAACACGTCGCTGCCGTGGCGGGTACCAAGCGTATAATTTTCACCACTACCAGCACGGTGAAGGCCGGTGTCGGTTGGCGGCGGCTTGGATAATGGAGGTGGTAGCCTAAGAAATGGCGGTGACTAGTCCGAGAGCAACGCGAACAGTTGTCCGCTATCGAGGTGCTGTTGCACCTGGTCCTGATCGGTAGGCCACTCCGAGGCCGTCCAGAGCCACCTCCAGGTGTGATGCTGTTGAACACGAGATGCCCTTCGACCAGAACCCGGAACTCCCGCTCATCCTTTGAATTCCCACGGCCACGAGATCGTGGGTCACGTCGCCGCGGTCGGCGGT
>JAQGIF010000036.1 GCA_028291345.1 Rhodospirillales bacterium
GTCGCCGCTTTCCGCTGCCGGATGGCGAGTTGCCGTCATCGACCAGCAGCCGTTCGGCGGTCATGCGCTTGTGTTCACAGATCCGGCACCCATCGGCGGGAAGAGGATTTTGCGAAGAACACCCTGGATGCATTATCGGCGAAGCTCGGTTAGGCGCCGGCCTTGCCCAGGGCATGCCGCACAACCTTCATCATCAGGCTGGGGAGCGCATAGTCTCCCAACCGGTCGGGCTTAACCCATACTCCCGCGGTCGGATCGCCCCGGCCAGCCACGCGTCCGGCCCAGATAGTCAGGGTCAGTTCGAAATGGGTAAAGACATGCCGCACCTGACCCGGCAGGACCCTCCATTCGGCCGCTACCGGGGCGCCATCCTTTGCCGCAGCCAACGACGGAACGGCGGCAGCCCACCCCGTCGATGGCACCTCCATCATCCCGCCCAGCAATCCTTTCTCGACACGCCGCCTCAGCAGCACGGCACCGCTCCCGTCCACCACCCAGAAGGCGACGCCCGTCCGATGCGGCCTGACCGTCTTCTCAACTTTGCGCGGCAGGCTTTCGACGATGCCCATCGCCAGCGCCTGGCAGGACTCCCGCCAGGGGCACAGCACGCAGCTCGGTTTTCGCGGTGTGCAGATCGTGGCGCCCAAATCCATCAGCGCCTGGGCGAAATCGCCCGGCCGGTCATCAGGCACCAGCGATTCGCCGATTCGGCGCAGTTCCGGCTTTGCTGCCGGCATTGGCGTTTCGACGGCGAAGACGCGCGACAAAGCGCGTTCGGCATTGCCGTCGACCGCTGCCGCCGGAATATCGAACGCGATCGCCGAGATCGCCCCTGAGGTATAATCCCCGATACCCGGCAGCGCCTTCAGCGCCTCGCGGTCAGCCGGAAAAATCCCGCCATGACGTTCGACGACCGCGCGGGCACAGGCATGCAAGTTGCGGGCGCGGGCGTAATAACCCAATCCAGCCCACTCTGTCAGGACGTCGTCCAGCGGAGCGGCCGCCACATCGGCGATGGTAGGCCAGCGGTCGAGAAAGCGGAGAAAATAGGGAATGACCGCCGCGATCGTCGTCTGCTGCAACATGATTTCGGAGAGCCACACCGCGTAAGGCTCGGTGCGCTGGCCCACGGGCGCGCGCCAGGGCAGAACGCGCCGATGACGGTCGTACCAGGTCAATAATTCTCCGGATAAAACTTGCTGTTTCGTAATGCTGGCGGTCTTGAGCATGCATAGCCTATAACATGACGATGTCCGGTCCCCGCCATATGTCACGCATGATTCCCGGTGTCGCCGGGAAAGCCCTTGGCAAGAAGGGACTGGGCTACGGCAAGCTGGTTACTGACTGGAAGATGATCATCGGGCCCGACCTGGGCGCGGTAACGGCCCCGGTCAAGCTTGCATTCCCCAGGGGTGAGCGCACCGACGCGACCCTGACCATCGATATCGTCCCGGCCCGTGCCATCGAGGTTCAGCATGCGATGCCGCAGCTGATCGAACGGGTGAACGCGGTCTTCGGGTATCGCGCCGTCGCCAGGATCAAGCTGGTGCAGCGCCCGCCGACGACCACCGCGCCGATGGCCAATCTGCGGCCGCTGAGCCCGGTCGAGGAGACGCAACTGGTCGAGCTGACCCAGATCGTGCCGGACGGCGAACTCCGCGCCGCACTGGAAAGCCTCGGCCGCGCCGTGCAGGCCAGCATCCGCTAGTCAGCCCTTCAACGTTCCAAGGAACTTAAGGATCAGCGCGTTGACCTCCTCGGCGCGCTCCATCTGCACCATGTGCCCGGCATGGCCGATCATTTCGACCGCCCGTATGTCGCTATACTGGTTCTTGAGCTGACCCAGCGGATCGTCGCCGTGGAACCCCTCCAGATCGACGTCGTGCTCGCTGCCGATGAAGAAGAAAGGGGCTGGGTTTTTCTTGCCCTCGAACTGCTTGCGCTGCTGCCAGCGCAGATCCATCGCCCGATACCAGTTCAGACCTCCGGTAAAGCCGGTGCGGCTATATTCCGAGACATAGAATTCCAACTCGATCTCGCCCAGCCAGTACCAGGGTAGCGGCGGCGCCTCGGGCAAGGCCGCGCGATAGCTAGTGCCGGGCGGATGTTTCCAGACGTCGAGATAGTGATAATCGCCCGACAGGGCATAGAAAACCTTGGTCAGGAACTCGCGCGGATGAGCGGCGAGGTCTTCATCGGCATGCCCATAATGCTCGAAATACGCGATATGGAGAAAATGATTCTTCCCCATCTCGCGCGCCTCACTCAGCGGGGAGATCGCCGGGTTATGCGGCGCAACCGGGTTTTCCAGCCCGATCAGCGCCTTTACCCGTTCCGGATGGCGGAAGGCGAGGTCATAGGTTGCGAAGACGCCGAAATCGAGGCCGATGAACACGGCCTCGCTCTCGCCCAGATGATCCATCAGCCCGATCAGGTCGCCGACGGTATGGTCGCAATCATATTGGCTGGGATCGGCCGGCGCCTCGGTCTGACCCATGCCGCGCATGTCCGCTGCGACCACCCGCCAGCCCGCCGCCGCGATCACCGGGATCTGGTGCCGCCAGGAAAACCACAGATGGGGGAAGCCATGGCACAGGATCACGAGCGGACCCTCGCCTTCCTCAATCCAATGCATGTCGATGCCGTTGATCTTCCCGTAACGATGCGCCCAATTCGCCATTCGCAAGTTTCCCCTTCCCGAATCTTTGTTTCAACTATCCTATCGTATCTCCGCCGATATCGCCCCAATGATCGTGCCTGTCCCGGCGCTCTTGTCGGTAGTTTGTGACCGCCAAACGCGCGCCATCAGGACCGGAAAAGAAGGTGGCGAAATAATCAGGGGCGTATTCGGGATAAAGCTTCGGCTCGGCCGCCGGAATCCTTGACTCGACGAGTCGGGCCGACTGCTTCAGCGACAGCGGCCATGCTGTTCACACGCAAGCACAGATGGTGCAAGCCCGGGCTACCTGGATTATGACCGCCATCACCTCGCGCCCGCCTCATCACGAACCCAAAATGGCGATTGAAATATCGGATGTGCGGGTCGCCGCCGAGCTCGAATGGGTTCGTGCAGAAACCGAGTACGTCCATCATGCGTTCATAGAACGCCTCGGACGCGGCAAGATCGGAGACCGTATAGACATGGTCGATGCCGGTCACGTCAGTCGCTTGCTGTCAGCCTAATCGCCGCCGTGGTGGCCGACCATCACCTCGCGTTTACCGACATGGTTGGCGGTTGAGACGACGCCTTCTTTTTCCATCTTTTCGATCAGCCGCGCGGCCCGGTTATAGCCGATCTGAAGGTGGCGCTGGACGAAGCTGGTCGAAGCCTTGCCTTCGCGGGCGACCAACGCGACGGCTTGGTCATAGAGATCGTCCCCCGAACCGCCGCCTTCTTCGCCGAGGGCCAGCGCCATGTCGTCCAGCAGCTCGTCATCTTCGGTGACCTCATCGACATAGTCAGGCTCGCCCTGGGTCTTGAGATAGGCGACGACCTTTTCGACTTCCTGATCGCGGACGAATGGGCCGTGCACGCGGGTCACGCGGCCGCCGGCCGCCATATACAGCATGTCGCCCTGGCCAAGCAGCTGCTCAGCGCCCGACTCGCCCAGGATAGTGCGGCTGTCGATCTTAGATGTGACCTGAAAGCTGATCCGGGTCGGGAAGTTTGCCTTGATCGTTCCAGTGATGACATCGACCGACGGGCGCTGGGTTGCCATTATCAGGTGGATGCCGGCCGCGCGCGCCATCTGCGCCAGACGCTGGATCGCGCCCTCGATATCCTTACCCGCAACCAGCATCAGATCGGCGAATTCGTCGACCACCACGACGATGTAGGGCAGTTCCTTGAGGTCGAACGCCTGGTCCTCGAACACCGGCTTGCCGGTGTCGGCATCGAAGCCGGTCTGCACCTTGCGGGTCAGCATTTCGCCGTTTTCCCGCGCCTCGCGCAGGCGCTGGTTGAAGCCCTCGACATTGCGAACGCCCAGCTTTGACATAGCGCGATAGCGGTCCTCCATCTCGCGCACCGTCCATTTCAGCGCGACCACGGCTTTTTTCGGATCAGTTACGACCGGCGCCAGCAAATGCGGGATACCCTCATAGACCGAGAGTTCGAGCATCTTGGGATCAACCATGATGAAGCGGCAGCGCTCCGGCGGCAGGCGATAGAGCAGCGACAGGATCATGGTGTTGATCGCGACCGACTTGCCCGAACCGGTGGTGCCGGCGACCAGCAGATGCGGCATACGCGCCAGATCGGCGATGACCGGCAGGCCGCCGATATCCTTGCCCAGAATCAGCGGCAACTTGATCGGGCCCGCCTGATAATTATCGTTCTCCAGAATCTCACGCATATAGACGGTTTCGCGCTTCTGATTCGGCAATTCGATGCCGATGACATTGCGCCCCGGCACGACCGCGACGCGCACCGCCAGTGCGCTCATCGAGCGGGCAAGGTCGTCGGCAAGGCCGATGACGCGGGACGATTTGGTGCCAGGCGCCGGCTCCAGCTCATAGAGCGTCACCACCGGACCCGGACGGATATTGACGATGTCGCCCTTAACGCCGAAATCGGCCAGCACGCCGGCCAGCATCTCGGCATTCTGCTGCAAGAAATCCTCGTTCAATTCCGGCGACCGCGATTCGGAGGGCGCGGCCTGCAGAAGGTCGTGCGGCGGCAGCATATAGTCGGTCGGCTCGGGCAGATTCAGCGCGGCCTGCCGCGGATCGCCGGTTTCCGCTTTTCTGTTCCCGGCGGTGATACGGGGCGGCTTGCGCTCCTTGACCGGCGAGAATGCCACGACTTTGCCGCCGATCTCGGGCTCCTGGCGGCGCGCGGGCGCCTTTGCCCGCTCGGGACGCGGTGCCTCGTCCTCATCGACACGCCGGAACGCCCCGATCCACCTTGTGCTCCATGAAAACGCCCTGCCGACAAAGGCGAATGCCGCGCGCCAGTCGCTGAATCGCACGCCAAACGTCGCGGACATCAGGACGACCGCCAAAACGGTCAGTAGCGGCCAGGCAAGCCAAATTCCCCCGCCGCCGATGAGGCGGGTGATGCCATTGGCATTGAGTGTCAGGAGGGACTGGCCCACGCTGCCGCCCATGGTCGCGGTCGTCAGCGGCCACGATGTGAAGGGCTTCAACGGTGCCAGCGCCGCGGCGGCGAACAGCAGGCCCGGGAACAGTAGGACCAGCCGTTGCCAAAGCTGCATGCGCTGACGGTGGCGCAGCAGCCGGGCGCCCCAGGCGGCAATCGCCGCCGGGAAAAGATATGCGGCCAATCCCAATGTCTGGATGAACAGATCGGCGAAGAACGAGCCCGGCAGACCCAGCAGGTTATTGGTGTGATGCGCCCAACGTGGCGGCAGCGCCGTATCCCAAGACGGATCGCCAGCATGGAACGTGGCCAGCGCGGCGACCAGCACGACCGAAAGCGCGATCTGGCCGAGGCCTGCCAATTCGACCAGGCGCCGACGGAAGAATTCCTCTGCACTGCTCGGGAACAGGTTGGCGAAACGCGACACGCGGCCGCTGCGGGATGGTGGCAAGGCGCGGGACATGGCGCGGGCGCTTGAGGCTGGCATGGGGATCAGTGACCTCCCGATTTGAGCAACTCGGCCACGCGACTGAGCGCAGGGGCGAGAATTGCATCGTCATGAACAAGGGCAATGCGGATAAAGCGGTCGCCGGGATTGATGCCGTCGGCATCGGCGCGCCCCAGGTAACGGCCAGGTAGGACGCGGATGCCCGCATCGCGCCATAGGCGCAACGCGAGCTCCTCCCCATTGCCGACCTCGAGCCACAGGAAAAAGCCGCCGGCCGGACGGTAGAACGCGCCCACCCCGTCCAGCGCCTTTTCCGCCAGATCGAGCTTGGCGCGATAGAGGTCGCGGATTTCGGCGGCATGCGCCTCATCCAACCACAGGGCCGCCGAAGCCGCCATTATCGGCAAGGGCGGCGCGCTGGAGGAATAGGTCCGCAGGCGCTGCATCAGCGCAATGATCCTGTAATCGCCCGCCACGAAGCCGGACCGGAGGCCCGCAGCACTGGATCGCTTCGACAGGCTATGGAACACGATAATGTTGGCGAAAGGATCGTCGTCGCCATCCACGTCCAGCGCTATGGCGGCTTGAAGCGTGCCCGGCGGCGGGGCCTCGTCCCATATTTCCGCGTAGCATTCATCGACAGCCAGCACGAAATCGTATTGCCGGGCGAGCGCGATGGCTTTTTTCAGATAATCCAGATCGGCGACCGCGCCCTCCGGATTGGAGGGCGTGCAGAGGTAGAGCAGCGCCGTCCGCTCCAGTAGTTCGGGATCGAGCTGTTCCAGGTACGGTAGGAAACCGTCCTCGCGCCGGGCCGACAGCGGAATGGCCTGCGCGCCGGCGAGATGACCGGCGGCGGCATAGGTGGCGTAGCTGGTATTGGGAAACAGCACCACCGCATCGTCACGCCCCAAATGGGCGCCGGCGACGGTGGCGATCTGAAACAAAGCCTCGCGCGTGCCCTGGACCGGCAGGATCGAGCGATCCGGATCGATCGCCCCGGCCGGCAGGTTATAGCGGCGGCTGAGCCAACCCGCGACCGCGGCGCGAAAGTCCGGTGTGCCGCAGATCGGCGGATAGCGGCCCCAGTCGGCGGCGTGCCGCGCCAGTGTATCGGCGATGATGTGCGGGGGTGGCGATTGCGGCTCCCCGACCGCGAGATTGAGCGGCGGCCGTCCTGCATATGGCGGGACTTTCCCCAGCAGCCCGGCAAGCCGGGTGAAGGGATAATCGGTCATTCCGCTCAGCCGAGCGTTCAACATCTCAAGAGCCTGCCTTCGAGTCATCGCGCGCACAAATCGGAAACGGACTTTACGCGGAGAGAGGAATCAGCACAAGCATGCTTCGCAATTCTAACCAATCACAGAGGGGGTTACATCACCCTTCTGTGACTTGAGATGAATAGAGGAAAGTCAGATCGGCTTCGTGGCCCCGATGAAGGCGGCGGCGATCAGCAGCGCATAAAGGATGAGCGACGCAAGAGATGCGATATCAATGGCCCGGCTGATCTTGGGCGGAATCGGCATGCGCGTGGCTGATAATTCGTCCAAAGCCGGCCGCAGGCGATGCATCGCCTCCCCGATTTCCAAGGCAGGCAGCGGCACCAGCCCGAACAGAGCCATCTTGAGCGCGAGCCATTTGCCGGTGATCTGATCGCCAAGGAAAAGCTGATACCCGCCATAGACGAAGAAGGCGAAACCGCCCAGCACCATCAGTGTGCCCTCGATTTTCCGTAAAAGCTGCGCCCGCGCCGTTTCGGATTCGCGCGGCACCGCCCAAACGAAGACGATCCACACGACGGTCAGCAGCCAAAACGCCGCCAGAAAGGCACCCCGAACGGGAGAACCCCAACTTTGCGCCAGGGTCAGGCCGACAGCGGGAGTAAGCGCGAAGGCGGTGCGCGGAATCCTGTCAAGCCGCATCGCTAGGCGCAAGGTGAAGCCGCGATGCTCGGGATCGAGCCTGGACGACTTCGCCTGCCGCAAAAGTGCCAGCACGCCCAGATGCCCGCCGAACCAGCCGGCGAACAGCAGGACGTGGAAGAAGATCAGAACCGTGTAGAAATCCATGCGCGTTCTGGCCCCGGCTTAGCTTTGCGACTCGGCAATGCTAAGGCATCGCAGCGCCCGCTGGCTATGGCGAGGACTCAACGAAGATTTTGCGAAGATTTTTCTATTCAGGTGCGGTGCGGGAACACCGGGCTGCCGTCCAGATGCTCCAGTAGAAACCAGACCTGGAGTTCGTTCAGACGAACGACGTTGCCGGCAATCAGATTGTGGGTGACGTCGTCGTTTTTCAGGCCCGCGATGTCGGCGGCCTCGTGCGAGAGTGTCAGAATCGCCTCATGTGCGTCCAACAGGCGTGCGAGCTTGCTAGGAACCGATTCTCGTCCCGTCCGCGGACGGGCGATTCTGGTGATTTCAGTGACGTCGTGGGGCATGACGACCTGAGTTCCGCCCAATGCTGCGACACGCTCAGCAATCATATCGACTAGGGTCGACTGCTCCGCGCAGTGTTTTTCGAACAGCAGATGCAGGGGATAGAAATCGCCGCCGGTTACCTGCCACTGATGCTTCTTGTACAAATCCCGCAGCATGATCGTATCTGCGAGAAGCTGGTTCAGTGCGGAAATGCCGGCGCCGTGGACCACACCCGCGTTCGTCGCCGCCGGTCGGACCCCGTGCCGCGCAACCTCGGCACCCGGTGGATTTGCATGCGGCTGAGGTGGCATTGTTATCTCCAGCGCGGTTCACGTCTTGGTGAACAACGCGCAGGATGCGTTCCCGTTCCCTGGCCCGTTCCCTGACGACGCCTATTGGGCCGAGGGCAGCACCGGTGTGTGCTCTGCCTTCTGGGCGCGGTCGATGGTCAGCAGGCGCTTGAGGTGAGGGACAACCCATTGCTGCAAGTCGTCGAAATAGGTGAACACTGCGGGGATTACGACAAGGCTGAGCAAGGTGGACGTCACCAGCCCGCCGATCACGGCGATCGCCATCGGCGAGCGGAAATCCGAGTCCGCGCCGAGGCCGGCGCCGATCGGAAGCATCCCGGCGATCATCGCAACTGTCGTCATGATGATCGGACGGGCGCGCTTGCGGCCGGCATCGATCAGGGCTTCAGACCGGCTGAGCCCGCGGTCGCGGATGGCGACGATGGCGTACTCGACCAGCAGAATCGAGTTCTTGGTGACAATGCCCATCAGCATCAGCAACCCGATCATGGCCGGCATAGACAGCGCCTTGCCGGTCAGCAGCAGGGCCACGAATGCGCCGCCGATCGATAGCGGCAGCGCCATCATAATGGTTGGCGGCTGGAAGAAATTGCCGAACAGTAGCACCAGCACGGCAAAGATCAGCAGCAGCGACGCCATCAGCGCCGTGCCGAAGTCCTTCTGGAGAACGCCGAGTTGCTCCGCATTGCCGTATTTGGCGAGATGCACTTCGGGTGGCAGATTCTGCAGGACCGGCAGCGCATAGACCTTGGCCAGCACCGGCCCCAGCTCCGCGCCGGCAAGTAGGTCGCCCTCAACCGCGATCTTGCGGCTGCGATCGAAGCGGTCGATCTGCGCGGGGCCCGCCCCCAGACTGACATCTGCGACCGATTTGAGAGGCACCGTTGCCCCGGTGGAGGTCACCACCCGCAAATTCTCGATCGTCGAGATATCGCCCCGCGTTTTCGGGTCGAGTTGGACTCGGATCGGTATCTGGCGGTCGCCCATGTTGAATTTCGCGAGATTCTGATCGAGATCCCCCAAGGTCGCCAGCATCGCGACACGGCCGATCTGCTGGACCGACACGCCGGCCTGGGCGGCGCGATCTAACCGCGGCTTGATCAGCACTTCCGGACGCAGAAGGCTCGCGGTGGAAGCGACATTCACCACTTCGGGAATCGTACCCATCGCTATCAGAAGCTGTTCGGAAACTCTGTCGAGCGCCGAACCGTCGTCCCCGGACAGGATGACGGAAATATCCTTGTCACTGAAGCCGGTTCCGGAAAATCCAAACCGGATGCCCGGAATGCCGAGCAGCGCCGGACGCATCGAGGATTCGAACTGCTTCTGCGTCATCGAGCGCTCGTTGCGTGGCGCCAGCTTGACGAACAGATTGGACTTGCGGATATCGCCCTGTCCGCCCGCCGACACCAGCACATGGCGCACCTCAGGACGCGTCCGCAGCATCTCCGAGAGATGGCCGGTCACCGCCAAGTTGTCTGCAAGCGTCGCTCCGGGCGGCAGTTCGATATGCAATTCCGACTGGCTCTGATCTGTATCAGGAAAGAAACCGGTCGGGATGAAAAGAGCCAGCATTATGGACGCCGCGAATATCGCGATCGCGCCTAAGATCGTTTTCCCGCGATTGGCGAGGCTCCAGCGCAGCGACGTCAGGTAGAGATTAAGCCAACGAGGCGGCTTCTCTTCCGGATGCGCCTTCAGGAAATAGGCCGCCATCATCGGCGTGATGAGCCGGGCCACCAGCAGCGAAAAGAACACGGCGACGGCCACGGTAATGCCGAACTGGCGGAAGAATTGCCCCGGCACCCCGCCCATGAAGCTGACCGGCAGGAACACGACCATGATCGTCGCTGTCGTGGCGATGACCGCCAGACCGATCTCGTCCGCCGCCTCCAGCGAAGCCTGAAACGGCGATTTTCCTTGCCTGATATGGCGGACGATGTTTTCGATTTCGACGATGGCATCGTCGACCAAGATGCCGACGACCAGGGACAGCGCGAGCATCGATATGCCGTTCAGGGTAAAGCCCAGCATCTCCATGACCGCGAACGTCGGAATGGCGGAGAGCGGCATCGCCGCCGCCGAAATCAGAGTGGCGCGCCAATCGCGCAGGAACCAGAAGACCACGGCGATCGCCAGAAGAGCACCGATGCTGAGCGCGTCGACGGACGCGGTATAGGCTTCCTTAGTGAAATCGACGCTGGAGAAAATTTGCTTGAATTCGATGCCGGGATAGCGGAGCCGCAGCGCATCGACCTGCTTGAAGATGCCCTTGGCGATGGTCACGTCGCTGGTGTTGGGCGAACGTTGGATATTGAACGACACGACCGGCACGCTGTCGTAACGCGCCGCCTGGCGCTGTTCGCTCGGCCCGTCGATTACCTGCCCAAGCTCGCTCAGCCGGGCCTTCCGCCCGCTGGGAAGTGAGATTTCGGTATTGCGCAAATCCTCGACCGTCCGTGCGGACCCCAATGTACGGATCGACTGTTCGGAGCTTCCGATCGTGCCGCGGCCGCCAGGAATATCGACATTCATCCGGACCAACTGGGTATTGACCGAGTCCGCGGTGATGCCGAGCGCGATTAGCCGTTGCGGATCCAGCTCTATCCGGACCTCGCGATTGACCCCGCCGATACGCTGAACCAATGCGACGCCTTTCACCGACAGCATCGCCCGGGAAATATCGTTATCAATCAGCCACGATAGCTGCTCGGTGTTCAGGGACGGCGCCAGCACACTGAAATAGAGGATCGGCGAACCGGCGATGTTGAGGCGCTCGACCGCGGGTTCGAGAATATCCTGCGGCAGGTCTTGGCGTATCTTGGCGACAGCGTCCCGCACATCGTTGAGGGCGCGATCCGTGTTGGTTCCAATCGCAAATTCGATCGTGGTTGCCGACGTGCCGTCGGTGATCTTGGACTGGATATGGTCAATGCTGCCCAGTCCGGCCACCGCATCCTCGATCTTCCGTGTGACCTGCAGTTCGAGTTCGCTGGGAGCTGCGCCAGGCCGCATGACCTTGACCGACACGATCGGCACATCGATATCGGGATTGTCGGTGACATCCAGCGCAAGGAAGGAGATCAGGCCGGCGATCGTCAGCAATATGAACAGGACGATCGGCGGTATCGGATGGCGGATGGAAACTGCGGAGACGTTGAACTTCACCGGACGGCCCCGCTCTGCCGAACAGCTGCCGTCGGTTGAAGAGGGGCCGCCTCGCCCACGGCGTGTTCAGACAGAGCCGCTTCGACCCGCACCAGATCGTCGTCCTTGAGATAGCCGGCCCCGGCCAGCGCGACATGCTCGCCGGCGGCGACGCCGGTCACAATCTCGACCAGCCCGCTCACCCGGGCGCCGGTAGTGACCATGCGCAGCTTTGCATGACTGTCGGCGGAGATAACGAAGATCGCGGGCTTACCCTCTTTAAAGACAAGCGCCTCCTCTGGAACCTGGAGAGCATTGCTGGAGCCGGTGCTGATCTCGCCATGAACATACATACCCGGCTTCAGCACGGGATCGTCGGGAAGGGCGATATAGACCGTGCCAATACGGGTTTGCGGGTCGACCGTCGCGCCGATCAGACGGATCTTGCCCTCGAACTGCCGGGGATCGGTGTCGTTCACGACGATCGTCGCCGGCTGTCCCGCCGTCAGGCGAACCAGGTCCATTTCCGGCACCTCCGCCCGAAGCTCAACCCGGCCATCGCGGATAAGTCGGAAGAGCTGCTGGCTAACCGAAACCACATTCCCCAAGGTTGCCATTCGCTTCGACACGATTCCATCGGTCGGAGCGCGCACTTGGGCCTGCGCCAGCTGGGCCGCCCGCTCGTCCGCAATGGCCTTGCTCGTGACCAGATTCTGGCGCGCCACATTAACATCGGCCGAGGCCGCCGCAGCCGTGGTTTCACGCTGTTCGGCGAGCTGGCCGCTGATAAAGCCGTTCTTCGAAAGCTCCTTGGCGCGGTGGACATCGGAGCCGGCGGTCGCCGACATCGCCTCGGCCTTCTGCAACCCGGCCTCGGCCTGCGCGACGGCGGCATGCGCCTGGGCGAGTTGAGCGCGCAACACGGAGTCGTCCAGCTGCGCGAGCAACTGCCCCTTGGTAACGCGATCGCCCTCTTCGACCTCCACCTGCGTGATCGCCAGACCGCCGGCCTCGGCCCCGATCGGCAAGTCATCCCAGGCGGCCAGCGATCCGTTGACGACCAGCGTCCGCCCCATGGCGCCCTGCGCGACTGTGCCGACAGTGATCGTTTGCGTTGGCGCGGCAACGACAGCGGCGGCCTTATGAGAAAACATGCGGCTGCCCGCAAAGGCCAAGACGGCGATGGCGACGACCGCGGCCGAAACGACAACCCAGCCAGGCAGCCCCCCGATCCAGCGCAAAGGCGGAATGCGCAAAGCATGGGGAGCCATCGCGGGCGTGGACGTGGCGTCGCGTAGGACGATCGGCGGAACGGATTTCAATTGAACGGACATCGGGGCCTCAAATGGTTCGCCAAGTGAATTATTCATTTTTTGAAATTACTGCAAGTCAGCCGACTTGAGTTGGCTATAAGCACGAACCATGCCAACTCGGGAATGCCCGAAACGCCTACATGTTGCGGCGCAATATTACTGAAAGTGACGGTTTTTCTCAACCGCGGTGAGAAATTCGACGATAGGCGTCAATTCCTGAGAGTTTCAGGCAAATAAAGCGGGTTTCGCGGGCGCAGTATCCGGCGCGTGCGCCGGATCAATGCTGATTTGTGGCCTCCCCCTTGCGAACTGAACAGGCCGCGCCGACTTAAGCGCTTGGAAGCCGCGCGTCAGGCACCTGCGATGGATCGTCACGGGCGCGGCGATAACTTGGAGTTTGTCAATGCAAAAACACAAATTGGCAGGACCGCGCGCGACCGTTATGGCGGCAACGGCGGCTCTCGCCCTTTATGTAGGAATGGGCGCGTTGCCCTCAAACACAGCCGCCGCCGAATTTGCACCCAGCTTCGCGCCGCTAGTTGAGCAGGTGAAGGGCGCGGTCGTCAATATCGCCGCCACCGAAGTCGACCGGAATGTCAGCGCCGACAACGACGACGGCGGCCAGCAGATACCCCCCGGCCTGCAGGAATTCATGCGGCGCTTCGGCGGCGGCGGCGGCCAAGGCATGCGTCAGTTCCATTCGGGCCCCGTCAAGGTCGCCGGTTCCGGCTTTATCGTCGATCCATCGGGCTTCGTGGTGACAAATAATCACGTGGTCAAGAATGGCAAGGACATCAAGGTCACCCTGCAGGACGGCACGACCTTGACCGCCAAGGTCGTGGGCACCGATTCGGTCGCCGATCTCGCTGTGCTGAAAATCGATGCGGGCCACCCGCTACCCAGTGTCCAGTTCGGCGACAGCGCCAAGTCGCGGGTCGGCGACTGGGTGGTTTCCGTCGGAAACCCCTTCGGCCTGGGCGGGACCGTCACGGCTGGGATCGTCTCGGCAAATGGCCGCGACGTGCCTAGCGAAGAACACTCAGCCTACGTCGACTACATGCAGATCGACGCTCCGATCAATCAGGGCAATTCCGGTGGACCGACCTTCAATGAAGAAGGCAAAGTGATCGGCATCAACACCGCGATTTATTCTCCCAATGGCGGCGGCAGCGTTGGCATCGGTTTCGCTATCCCCTCCAATATCGCCAAGCCGATCGTGGATGAGTTGGAGAAAAGTGGAACCGTGACGCGCGGCTGGCTGGGTGTGCAGATGCAGCCCATCACGCCCGACATGGAGGATGCGCTCGGCCTGTCCAGCACCAACGGCGTCGTCATCGCGGATGTGGTTCATGACGGCCCGGCGGCCAAAGCCGGCCTTAAGAGCGGCGATGTGATTGTCGGGTTTGGAGACCAGGCAGTCAAGAACACGCATGACTTGGCTATGGCGGTCGGAAACACACATCCCGGCCAGTCAGTGCCGGCGAAAGTGCTGCGCGACGGCAAGGAGCAGACGATCTCCGTAACCATCGAGAAGCTGAAGCACGGCAAGAACGGCGTCGAAAGCGGCCCTGCCGAGGGCGAGGAAGGCGGGCTTGGCCTCAACCTGGCACCGCTCGACAAGAATACACGACAACAGCTGGGCTTGACCGGATCGACGAACGGCGCGGTTGTCGCCGGCGTGAAACCGGACAGCCCCGCCGAACAGCACGGCATTCAAGCCGGCGACCTCATCGTGCGGATCGACAGTACGGCCGTCGAGAATCCCGCTGACGCCGCCGAAGCCGTTCGCAAGGCGACCAAGGCTGGAAGAAAGGCCGTGCTGGTTACGATCAGCCGCGACGGAAACACCGCGCTGATCCCGATTCCGCTCTCAAAAAGCACAGGCTGATCGGCTTTACGATCTCGCATAACAGCAAAACGCCGCGCTGGCTTAACCCGGCGCGGCGTTTTCGTTAGTCTGCCTGTCCTTTCGGGAGGCCGGCATGACCCATCGCTTCATTATCGCCGACGTTTTCACCGACCGCGCCTTCGGCGGGAATCAGCTCGCCGTGTTCCCGGATGGAAAAGGCATCCCGGACGCCCTGATGCAGTCCTATGCGCATGAATTGAATTTCTCGGAAACAACCTTCGTGTTGCCACCGCGCAAGCCTGGCCATACGCACCGTGTGCGGATATTCACGCCGCATGAGGAACTGCCCTTCGCCGGACATCCGAATATCGGGACGGCGATCGTGCTCGCCACACTCGGCAAACAGGCCGGTCGCGGCGGCACGGCGCGCTTCGTGTTCGATGAAGATGTCGGCACAGTGAGTGTCTCGGCGGATATTGCCAGCGACCGCAGCTATGCCGAACTGACGCTGGATGGCGGAGCCGAAATCCGGGAGTGCGGCATCCCGCGCGCCGCCCTCGCACGCGTTGTGTCGCTGCCGGAAGACCGAATCGGGCCGCGCACGCCCTGGATGGCGGGAATCGGCATTCGTTTTTGCTGCATTCCGGTAACCGATTTCAGCTCTGTTGCGACGGCGAAACTCGACGTTTTCGCCTGGGAGCAGATTTTCCCCGCAACCGCATGGGCGCGGCAGATTTACGCCATCGCGGGCGATTTCACGCCGGGCGCCAAGCTCAAGGTCAGGATGTGGGGGCCTAGCGTGGGAGTCGCGGAAGATCCGGCCACAGGTTCCGCTGCGGCGGTTCTCGCCGCCAGCCTGGCGGCCGCCCTACCCGACAGGGACGGACATTTCACCTGGACAATAGAGCAGGGCGCGGAACTGGCCCGCCCAAGCTTTATCTCGGCATCGGCGGAGAAACGGGATGGACAGGTCATATCGACGCGTGTCGGCGGCGGTGCGGTGATCGTCGGCGAGGGCAGCTTTAACTGAAAGCGGTCACCGTCCGCCCGGCACGTCAAGAATGACGCGCCGGGTGGACGGTTCAGCATTACATTGGCGGGCTGACGCCGCGCCCGACGAGCAGGAAGCCCGTCTTCAGGCTGCCGTCCGGCTGGGGTGCGCAAATCGCGAAGATCGCCGCGCCCTTCTTGAGGTCGTCCTTGGTGCCCGGCGTCACAGCGACGATCGAAGTTTCCGGAACGACGGTTACCGTCTGCTGACCGCCCTTATAGGTGAGCGACAAGGTCGAGCCGCTGACCGCCGATACCAATTTGGTCACCGACGCATTGGTCATGGTCGCATCCGGGTTCGTATCCCAGGGATAATGCCCCTCGCCGGCGCCGCGCATGGCTTCCGGGAAGATATGGACCTCGGTCGCATGCAGGCCGCCGTCCTTGGACGGACGGGCAGTCGTCCCGATAAACACGCCCTCCTTGATATCGGCGAGCGTCGCCGGGACCAGAGCCGATACGTTATATTTCGGGGCCAGTTGAATGACCTGCTTGGTGCCGTTGTTCTTCGTGACCGTGATCGAGTCGTCCGTCAGCTGATCGATGGTGCCGCGCACCCGAACCGGCGCCGCTTGCGGCTTCGCCGGCGCGGCATCCTGCGCCATGGCCAGCGGAATGCCGACCGAAGCCGCAAGGGCGAGGCCAATTAGAAATCGTCTTGTTGTCTTATATATCACGTCTTCCTCCCGGTTATCGTTGAACGTACATTAGACGTTATTGCCGCCGCCCCAAAGCGTTGGTTCGCCGTTCAGTTTTGACCGAACGGCGCATATGACGGGTCGTCGGGATATTTTCCGCTCATCCTGACCGGGCCCTTGCCGAATACGCCCTTGTCCAGATCGGCGGAATCCTTGAAGTGGCGGAACCAGTCCCACATCACGAGCCGGTGGATGATCCGCCATTCCCCGTCGCGCCGTTCGAACCGGTCGAGATAGCGGCCGCCGACGAACATCTCGTAGGGATAGCCTGACGCGCGCCGCCGCCGTTCATAAGCATGGTAATAGGTCTCGGCCCGGGCCTCATCCCCATCGATCTCGATCAGAATATTACCCAGCATGTGCTGGCTGTGTTCGACCTGGGCCAGCAGCGGCACGCACCAATCGATGAAGTCGTAGGCGTTGCCGTTGAACAGCACATGGTCGTCGATCGCATCGGGCCAATAGGCCGAGCGCAGCACCGCCGCATCGGCGCGGTCGATCCCCCGGCAATAGCGGTAGAGACACTCGCGGATCACCTCGCGGGATTCGCTCAACGCCTGACGCGCGAGCAGGTCGCGGATCACCGGATCAGCATGATCGATCACGCCGATGGCTCCTGCGTGAATTCGCCCCGCCCCAGCAACCGGTCGACCAGTTCCACCGGCGCGACGCCGATCGAGACGAGGTCTTCGGCCCAGACTTTGTCCATTTCCTCGGTCATGCGGTGAACGGCCGGGCGGGCCGCGACATCAGCGAACCAGCGCTGGACATGTCTGTAGCCGTCCCAATCGCCACCCCATTTCCCCGCCCGATCGCGCGTCCAGGGAAAGGTCGCCATGTCGGCGACGGAATAGTCTTCGCCACCGAGATAGCGCGCCTGCCCCAGACGGCGATCCAGCACCTCGAACAGCCGGACCGCCTGGGTGCGATACCTGTTTTCGGCATAGTCGTTGCCCTTGGGCGCGAATATGCGGAAGTGCGTGTATTGGCCGAACATCGGCCCGACGCCGCACATCTGCACCGCCAGCCATTCCAGTACTTCATAGCGGGCGGCGCCGCGCGTCGGCAGGAACCGGCCGGTTTTTTCCGCCAGATAGATCAGGATCGCGCCGGATTCGAATATGGTGCAGGGTCCGCCGTCCGGACCGTCGTCATCGATCAGGACCGGTACTTTTCGATTGGGATTGATCGCTTCGAATTCAGGCGTGAAGTTCTCGCCCTTCCAGACATCGATCCGCCTGATCCGATAGGGCAGTTCACACTCTTCCAGCATGATCTGGATTTTCTGGACGTTCGGGCTCGACATGCCGAGCAGTTCGATCATCGCGCGTTTCCTCCGGACTGCCGTTCTTGCAACGTTAAATCTTCCTGCGCCCGAATGTGCAGCAAAGCACGCTCACGCAACAGGAAGAATAGCGGGATCAGGAAGGCGCCCGGCAGCGGGATGATCAGCGGCACCCAGATCCAGGGCCAGCGCATTCCCAGCCGATAGGATTCGATGACCATGAAGGCCACTACGGGGATCGCGACGAACAGCAGGTCCAGCGCAATAGTGAATGCCCCCCAGCCATGGCTGAGCTCGTCCAGTAACGCGCGGGTTCCGCCGACATGTAGAGACGCCCACGCCACCGCGACCAGCCCGACAATCGACCAGAAGGCCCAGAAGAGCTGCAGCCCGATGACAGGTACGGCTGGCGCGGCCATCGGCGCTATTGGCTGAGTTCTGGGGTCGTTATCAGCATCTGGTCGTCCACGAAATGCTGGCTGGATTCGCGATAGGCGTAGTTGAGGTTCAGCCGGTTGATCCGCCATACGCCGTCGTCGCATTCCACGAAGACCATTCGGTACTGTCCGAAGCCGGCCATGATCTTCATGCCGCCGACCATCACGAGGTCCTGCAGCTTGAAGATACCGTGCGCCTCGGTGTCGCTGATGACGAAGATCTCGGGATTATGTCCGAAATGGCTGAGCCGGAGGTCAGGCTGACTTTCATTGGCTTGCAGCCAGGCGCAGATTTCGGCGCGGCCTGTCTTGCGCCAGGTCGGCATGCCCCAATCCCCATAGGCGTCTTCGGTAAAGACATCGGGCAATTCGTCGAATTGTTTGTAGTCGAGGCAGCGCCAATAGCGATACATCGTCATCGCCGCCACATCCTTGATTTCCATGATGCGGAGCCGTTCTTCGACAGTCTTCGTCATCTTCCCCTCCCCATTCAGTCCAGGGCATAGTCTCAGGTAACCGCCGCGATCTCCAGAGTGCGGCGCGACGTGGCCGCCCGGCGGTGATCCTGCCCCAGCACGGTATAGACCGCCGGCAGCACGAACAGCGTGAACAAGGTTCCGATCGTCATGCCGCTGGCGATCACGATGCCGATCGACACCCGGCTTGCCGCGCCCGCACCCGAGGCGAGCAGCAGAGGCACCACACCCAGCACCATGGCCGCCGTTGTCATCAGGATGGGCCTGAGCCTGATGCGGGCGGCGTGCTGGATCGCGGTCCGCCGGTCAGTCCGCTCGTTACGCTGCATATCGTTGGCGAAAGTGACCATCAAAATGCCGTGCTTGCTGATCAGGCCGATCAAGGTCACCAGCCCGATCTGGCTATAGATATTCACCGTCGCGCCCGGCACGTTCAGCCAATTGCCGAAATAAAGCGGGATCAAAGCCCCGCAGATCGACATCGGCACGCTGACCATGATCACCAGCGGGTCACGCAGGCTTTCGAACTGCGCGGCGAGGACGAGATAGATCACCAACAGGGCGAAACCGAAGGTCAGAACCAGCGCGTTCCCCTCATTCACATATTGCCGGGATTCGGACAGGTAATCATGCTTGAACCCCGCCGGCAGCAGGCGCTTGGCGGCATCGTCCAGGAACGCCACGGCCTGTCCCTCGGTCACACCGGGCAGCGGCATGGCCTGGAAGGTGGCGGAGTTGAGCTGGTTATATTCTACTAACGCGTTGGGACCCGTGCCGTTCTCGACCGAGACTATCGTGCTGAGGGGAATCTGCTGTCCGCCGGTCGTCGTCACATAATATTTTGTGAGGTCGTCGGCGCTCAGGCGCTGGTTGCGCGCCACCTGGGGGATCACCTCATAGGACCGGCCATTCAGTGCGAAGCGATTGACGTAATTTTCGCCGACCATCGCCGCCAGCGTCTTGCTGATCGAATCCATGGTGATGCCCAGATCGTTCGCCTTGGCGCGGTCGATCTTCAGCTTGAAGTTCGGCGTGTTGTAATCGAGATCGCTATCGACGAAGGCGAACAGCCCGCTTTTATAGGCTTCGGCCTTGATTTCGCTCATCACCCGAAAAATGGTCTCATAGCCGTCGATCGACGAGATCACCATCTGTACCGGCGGGCCGCCGATCGATCCCGGAATCGAAGACGGGCCGAAAATCAGCAACCGCAGCCCCGTCACCTGCGCGGCCTTCTGCTGCAGCTGTGCCATGATCTCCGCGGATGTCCGGGTGCGCTCGCTCCACGGCTTGAAGTGGAAGACGAACATCCCGTTATTCAGCGCGCCGCCCTGGCCGTTGAAATTGACGGTGCGCTCCAGCTCGGGAATTTTCGCGACGCTGTCATAGAATTGCCGCGCATAGGCATCAACATAATCGAGATTGGCATATTGCGGGCCTTTCAACGGGCCGAATAGATAGCCTTGATCCTCGGGCGGGGCGAGTTCCGTGCGCGAACCGGTATAGAGAAAAAAGATGCTGCCCAGCACCACCATCGCGAACAGCAGTACGGCCGGACGGTAGTCCAGGAACTGGTCCAGCCGCCGGCCATAGGCATCGGTGAAGCGGTCATAGAGATGCTCGACTGTGCGGGCGAATTTCTTGTCCGACATATCCCGTGTCAGCATCGACGCCGCCATTACCGGAGACAAGGTCAGCGCGATGATGCCGGAGATGAGGACCGAACCGGCCAGCGTGAAGGCGAACTCGCGGAACATCACGCCAGTAACACCGCTGAGCAGGCCGATCGGCGCATAGACCGCCGCCAAGGTCAGGGTCATCGCGATGACCGGGCCGACGATCTCACGTGCTCCGATCAAGGCGGCCTGGACTGGCGAGAGCCCTTCCTTGATATGGCGGTGGACATTCTCGACCACGACGATGGCGTCGTCGACCACCAGCCCGATCGCCAGGACCATCGCGAGCAAGGTGAGAAGATTAATCGAGAAGCCGGCCACCAGCATAAGCGCTGCCGAACCGACGAGCGACAGTGGAATGGTCACGAGCGGTATGGCAACCGCCCGCAGGCTGCCCAGCGACAGGAAGACGACGAGGACGACGATGCCGACAGCTTCGGCCAGCGTGCGGGTCACCTCGTCGATCGCCGACGAGATATAGATCGTGGCGTCGTATGTGACGCTGCCCTTGAGGTTCGGCGGCAGGTTGGGGGCGATCTCCGCCATGCGCTGCCGAACCGCCTTGGCGGTGTCGAGCGGATTTCCGGTTGCCGCCTGGTTGATCAGCATCATCACCGTCTTCTTGTCGTCGATCCAACCGGACTGGGTCTGCTGCTGCTGGTCGAGTTCGACTGTCGCGATATCACGGAGGCGCACGAGCGCGCCGTTCATAGCTTTCACGACCATGTTCTGGAATTGCTCAGTATCCTGCAGCCCGGTATCGGCGGTGATGTTGGCCACGGTGAAGTGGCCCTTTGCCTGTCCCGGCGCCGATTGCACATTGTTGGCCCTGAGCGCATTCGCGACGTCTTCACCGGTAATGCCCCGGGCCGCCATGCGTTGCGGGTCGAGCCAAAGACGCATGGCGAAGACATCGCCGCCCGCCACGTCCGCCGACCCCACGCCGGGCACCAGCGACAATACCGGCTGCACCGTGCGCGACAGGTAATCGGAAATCTGCGGCGACTTCATCTGATCGCTGGAGAAGCTCAGGATCATGATCGAGCCGCCGGCCGCGCCGAGGCTACTCTGCTTGGAGACGACCGGATCGTTGGCTTCACGGGGAATTATGTTTTTGACCTGCTGAACCTTCGACATCACCTCGGTCAGCGCCTTGTTGGCGTCATAGTTCAGCTGGAGATAGATGGTGATGGAGCTGCGGCCCTGGCTCGAGGTCGCGGTGACGTAATCGATCCCTTCGGTCGATGAGATCGCCTGCTCGATTGGGGTTGTGATGAAGCCCTGCATCAGGTCGGGCGCAGCGCCCGGATAGGTGGTCTGGATGCCGATCGACGCCGATTGCAGATCGGGAAACTGCCGGATAGGCAGATCGAGCATCGAGCGCAACCCGACGAAGAAGATCAGCGCGCTCACGACCGCCGCCAGCACCGGCCGGCGGATGAACAGGTCTGTCATATGCATGGTCTTGGGCTCAGTATCTGGTCGTGCCGGGGGGTGCGGCAAGCGCATCCCCGGCCTGGATCGTGATATGCGCACCGTTATTGAGCTTGAGCTGGCCAGATGCGGCGACGCGCTCGCCGCCTTTGAGGCCGCTCAGCACCGCCACTTTACCGTCGAAACGGTCTCCGGTGGTGACGAAGGTCCTCGTCACTTTCAGGATCGGCTGGCCCTTGTCGTCCTTCCCGTCCTCACTCACGACGAAGACCGAATCGCCATAGAGGCTGTAATCGACCGCCGTCTCCGGCAGCACGACCTGATCGGGGGCGTCGGGCAGCACGACCGAGACGTTAGCGAACATGCCGGGCAGTAAAGCGTGATCCGCATTGTCGAGCGTCGCCTGCACCAGGATGGTACGGGTCTGTTGGCTGATCTGCGGCTCAATCGCGGTCACCGTCGCCTTGAACAGCCGACCGGGATAGGCGTCCGCCTTCAGGTTGACGGCCTGTCCGACTTTGATCTGGCTGGAGACCTGTTCGGGCAGGGTGAAATTAGCCCAAAGCGACGACAGGTCGGTCAGGGTCACGATCGGGCCGCCGGGAACCACATAGCCCCCGAGATTGACCTGGCGCACGCCAAGCTGGCCGGCGAAGGGCGCGCGGATCAGCTTTTGCGCGATCTGCGCCTCGGACTTCGCGATGCCGGCCTGGGCCTGGTCGCGCAGGCTCTGCTGCTGGTCGACCACTTGCCGGCTTTGGAAATCGCGGGCTGACAGCGCCTTGTCGCGTTCGAGATTGGCGCCGGCGACGCGGGCCAGCGCCTGGAAGCTGGCGAGATCGCCGCGCTCTGGCGCGTCGTTCAGCTGCACCAGTGGGTCGCCGGCATTCACCACGGCGCCGGGCGTGAACATGATCTGCGTGATCATCCCGCCGACTTCGGGCGCCACCGTCACCTGACGCACCGCCTGAAGCGTGCCGATGCCGGACAGGAACTTGGAAACCGGACGGATTTCGGC
>JAQGIF010000042.1 GCA_028291345.1 Rhodospirillales bacterium
CATCCGAGCGTTGCCGGAACGTACCTTGCCGCAGCGGTTTTCTATGACCTGATTGAGGGAGAAAACCCGGAAGGGATGCCCGGCACCTTGCGCGTTCCGACCGTCGATGGCGGCGTGCTCGCCGATCTTCCTGCCGATGAGTCCGCCTACCTCTTGGACGTCGCAGCGAAAATCGTTCGACCCCGTTGATGGCGCCGAGCTTTTTGGCGGGAGGCTATGCCGAGTACAGTCGGTGCCATTGATCAGAAAGGCACCGCGATCGAAGCTTGCTCGCCGCCAAGCGTAAACTGTTTGCCGGTCGAATGTCTAAACTTCTGCTTCGGAAGCATTGCGACTGTAATACTTTGGAATCTCAGGCCCGATAAGGCGTTCAAGATGATCATCTTAGAAAAAGAGATTCGACCTGGCAGCTGGCGTTGGATCGGTCAACGCGTCCGCGGCATCTCAACGCTCGATGTGCCTATTGGCGACCTTACAAGGGTGGCATCGAAGAAGCGTTTGGTGAGATGCCGGAGATACTGCGCCGGTTGAATTTACGGAAGCCAGACGACTCCTTGCCTGAACCCCTCCACAGCCCCCGTGACTGGCCCTCACTTAGCTTGCGAAAAGGGATTGAGGTTTGCGGCTGAGGTCCAAGCGCACGGCGATGCCGATCTTGTATTCCAACGCCGCCCTGTCGTCGCTCCCGAGTTGGGCGATCGGCACCCGATCGAATGCCCGGACGACCTCAATTCAATTCTGATCTCGACTTTTCCAGCCTTCGTTGCATGTGAATCGTTAAGCAATACTTGTGCGCCCCTCGCGTCCGGCAACATGGAGTGTCGACGCCGCGACGGCATAGGCGAAACCCAGCACGCAGACGCCGAGCCAGCCTAGTACATGCCAGGCAAGACCTCCGGTATAGGAGCCGAGGGCTCCGCCGAGAAAGTAGATCACCATGTAGATCGTGTTGGTGCGGCTAGTCGCTTTCGGTGCCAAGCTGAGCACAGTGCTCTGATTGCCGATCATGGCGCCTTGGATGCCGATATCGAGCACGACGGCGCCGAAGCCAAGCAACAGCAGCGAGTTATTGCCGAGCGCGAACAGCGGGAAGGCAACGGCGGTGACGATACTGCCGAGCCCGACGGTGAAGCCGCCGCCGCGTCGATCCGTCAGGCGTCCGGCGAGTGGGGCTGTGGCTGCGCCAGTCGCGCCGAGCAGCCCATAGAGACCCGCGACCTGTGGACCGTAGTCGAAGGGCGGCGCAGCGAGATGAAAAGCGAGGGTCGACCAGAAGACGCTGAACGCTGCAAAGAGCAGCCCGCCGACCATCGACGATCGCCTGAGCTGGCGGTGTTCACGCCAGAGATCCCGCAGAGACAAGAGCGTTTGCAGATACGGCAAGGGAGCGACGGCCGGTGCCCGCGGCAGAGCCCGATCCAGCACCAGGACCATGCCCAGGCTCGCGGTGGCGGCGATCCAATACATGACTCGCCAGCCGAGATGCTCGCTAACGAGGCCCGAAATTGTCCGCGCCATCAGAATGCCCAGGAGGATGCCGGCTAACAACGTACCGATGATGCGCCCGCGCGTCACGGGCGCCGCAAGCTGACCGGCGAACGCCACCAGCACTTGGGCCAGCACCGAGCACATGCCGAGGAGAAAACTTGCCACATCAAGCCAGGCGAGCGACGGTGCGAGCGCCAGCCCGACCAGCGACAGGCACACCCCCGCGATCAGCGCGAACACGAGCCGCCGACGGTCGATGATGTCGCCGAGCGGCACGAACAGGAACAGGCCCGCAGCATAGCCGAGCTGGGTGAGCATCGGCAGGGTCGCTACGATCGCGGGCGGCGCCGCGAAGCTGGCCCCGATCTCGGGCAGCATGGGCTGGTTGTAATAGAGATTGGCGACCGCGATGCCGCCCGCGACCGCCATGATCTTTACGGATCGCGAGGAGAGCGGCACCTGTGATGTGGTACCGCTCTCCGCGACTTCGTGGTCGAGGACAGGACAGGCTGCGGCGGCGCCTCGATGGACGCCCGCGCTCATGCCGCGCCCCTCATGCTGGCGGGTCCTGCTCGCATGATCGGGCGTGACGTCATCAAGATCGGCATTGCCCGATAACCATCGCGAGCGTGAAGGTGAGCCTCTCGCTCTCGCGATATTGCCGCTCGACTTCCCGATGCATCGATCCAACGATTGAGACTGCCATGCGTTGGCTCTTCCGCGGCGGCAAGCACGACGAGCACCGCGTTCCGGTCACCATCGACGGCAGCGCGCGATCCTCTGCAAAAGACGAGCTCGCTGTCCTCCCACAACACCTCGAGGCTACTATCCCAATGAGGGCCGAACCAAGATGGATACATCTGCCAGAATCCCCCGCCAGGCCGGGGCCGCGCGTGGCTGAGAAGCAAACCCCGACCAGAGAGATTTCGGGAGAGAGCTTGCCATACTCGGCTCCGTTTGACGATGGGCGAGAGATAGTCGAGCGGCGCGAAGCGACACCAGTGTGGGTTGTGCCAGCCCTCGATGAAGAGGTTAGCGGCGGCGACGAGGGGCTGGCGTCATTGTCGCGGTGATAACCGATGGGGCGCTGCTGCAATCACTTCCTTCGGTCGCCGATGGCGGAGCTGTCATTGAGCGTCGATTGGAAGTCGCGCTTGCAGCAGTAATGATCAAAGTCTAGAGCGTCACGCCACGCGTCAATTGATTCAACTTCCCGAGAGCTTTCCGCCGATTTGGCTGCCCTCGCCGGCGGCGCGGCCCTGATTCTGCGCGGATTGTGCCGAAAAAGAATGCTCGACGCGGCGATGGAAACGCTCGCGCAGGCTCTGGAAAAGGACGTAGAGAGCCGGAATGAAAAAGATGCCCACGAACGTGGCGGCGAGCATGCCGCCCCAGACTGCCGTGCCGATCGCGCGACGGCTGGCGGCGCCGGCGCCGGCTGCGATGACCAGCGGGACGACCCCGAGGATGAAAGCGAAGGCGGTCATGAGAACCGCGCGGAAGCGTTGGCGCCCGCCGGTCACGGCAGCCGCGACCACCTCCATGCCGGCCTCGTGCTGCTCGCGCGCGAATTCGACGATGAGGATAGCATTTTTAGCGGCAAGGCCGACCAGCAGGACCAGTCCGATCTGCGCATAGATGTTGTTGGCCAGGTGCGCTATGGCCAGCGCGGCGGCGGCGCCCGCGACGGCAAAGATCACCGAGAGGAGTACTGACATGGGCACTGACCAGCTCTCATACTGGGCAACGAGGAAGAGGTAGGCAAACAAGACAGCGAGTGCGAAAATGGCGGCTGCCTGCCCGCCGACCTGCCGCTCCTGATACGAAATGCCGGACCATTCGGTGGCATAGCCGTTTGGAAGACTTGTTTGCGCCAGACGATCCATTGCATCGAGGGCCTCGCCCGTACTCCGTCCGGGCGCCGGCGAGCCGTTGATGGTCACCGTGGGAAAAAGATTATAGCGATTGAGGGTCTGCGGACCCAGCGTGGTCGAAAGCGACACTAGGCTGCGAAGCGGCACCATGCTGCCGACGTTGCTGCGGACATAGAGCTGGTCGATCTGGTCGACCCGCTCGCGAAAACCCGTATCGTCCTGCACCTGAACCTGGAAGACCCGACTCAGCAAGTTGAAGTCGTTAACATATTGTCCACCGAGATGCGCTTGAAGCGTCACGAAAATTTGGGCGACGGGTACGCCCAGCAGCTCGGCCTTGGTGCGGTCGGCCTCGACGAAAATCTGAGGAACCGCGGCGGAGAAGGTGCTGAAGACGCGGGAGAGTGACGGGTCCTGATTGGCCTTGGTGATGAAGCCCCGCATCACTGACGCGAGCTCCTGCGGAGACTGGCCGTTGACGGCTTGCAGCCGCAGATCGAAACCGGCGGTATTGCCGATGCCGGGGATTGGCGGCGCGTTGAAGGCAATGATGGAGGCCGACGGTATTGCGGCAACCTCGCCGTTCAGGCGGGCGAGAATCGCGAATACCGTCTGACCGGCGTCGCTGCGTTGGCTCCACGGCTTCAGGACGACAATGGCCGTCGCGCCATTCGATAGCCCGGAGCCGCTCAGCAGACTGAATCCAGCGATCGTGATGATGTGGGCAACTCCTTCGGTTCGACCGATGAGGCCTCGCACCTCGTCCAGCACGGCCTGGGTTCTGACCAGCGAGGCCGCATCGGGCAGCTGGATGTTGACGAAGAAATAGCCCTGATCCTCATCGGGGAGGAAACCACGGGGCACCACCATGAATGCCCCGTAAACCGCGAGCGCGACCAGAATCAATGTGGCGACTACGAGGCGCAAGCGTCGCGCAAGCCACCCGACGATTTCGCCGTAGCGAGTCCGTGCCCGCTCGAACAGCCGGTTGAAGGCGCCCATCGGCCCGCTCTGCGTCAGGCGCGGCCGTCGCAGCAGCAACGCGCAGAGAGCTGGGCTGAGGCTGAGCGCATTGATCGCGGAAATCAGCACGGACAAGGCGATGGTCACCGCGAATTGACGATACAGCTGGCCGCTGATTCCGGGGAGGAAGGTGACCGGGACGAAAACCGCCGCCAGCACCAGCGTCGTTGCGATCACCGGCCCGGTGATCTGGCCCATCGCGCGTCGGGTCGCCTCGACCGTCGACAGCTCCGAATTCTCCTCCATCACACGCTGCACGTTCTCGACGACGACGATAGAATCGTCGACCACCAGCGTGATCGCCAGGACGAGCGCGAAAAGCGTTACGGTATTCGCGGAGTAGCCGAGCGCGAGCAATATCGCGAAAACGCCGATCAGCGATACCGGGATCGTCAGCATCGGGATCAGCGTCGAGCGCCAATCCTGGAGGAAAATATAGACGACCAGCACGACCAGCACGAAGGTGATGCCCAGCGTCATGACGATCTCGCGGATCGTGGCGGTCACGAAACGGGTCGTGTCGAAGATGACCGTCTGGGCGATATCGTCGGGAAAACGCCGTTCGAGTGTCGCAAGCTGGGCGCGCACGGCCTTCGCGACATTGAGCGCATTGGCGCCGGGTGACAGATAGATGGCGATGCTGACAGCGCGTTTCCCGTCCAGCGCCGAGCTCGCGCTGTAGGTCTGGGCACCGAGTTCGACGCGGGCGACGTCCTTTACGCGGACGATGCCGCCATCCAGATTAGTGCGAACGATGATGTTCGCGAACTCTTCGGGAGTCTGCAACCTGCCGTGCGCGATGACCGTGAGCTGCTGCTGCTGATCGGGCCCGGTGGGAGGAGCACCGATCTGGCCGGCCGCGGCTTGAATATTCTGTTGCTGGATCGCGGAGATCAGATCGCCCGCCGTGATGCCCAGTACATGCATGCGATTCGGGTTCATCCAGACGCGGATGGCGTAGTCGAGCGCTCCGAGGACGTTGGTGTCGCCGACCCCCGGCACGCGCGCCAGTGCATCCCTGACATTGATGCTCGCATAATTGCTGACGAAGATCGGGTCGCGCGTGCCCTTTGGCGAATACAGATTGATAAGGAGCAGCATGTTCGACGAGCGCTTGCGCACCGTTATTCCTTGTGCGGTGACGGTCGACGGCAAGCGCGGCGTGGCGAGCGTCACGCGATTCTGAACGTTGATCGCGTCGATATCGGGGTCGGTTCCGACCGCGAAGGTTACGGTTAACGTATAGCTGCCGCTGTCGGCATTGGTCGATTCCATATAAAGCATGTTGTCGACCCCGTTCACCTGCGCCTCGATGGGAGCGGCAACGGAATTCACGAGGTCCTCCGTACTGGCGCCGGGATAGATCGCGCCCACCACGACCTGCGGCGGCACGATGTTGGGGAATTGCTCGACCGGGATCGCCAGCAGTGCCAGGAGGCCGGCGAGCACGGTGACGATCGCGACGACCATCGCGAATTTTGGCCGGCCGATGAAGAACTGCGGCGACATCGGCTTACTTATCGGCCACGGGTATCGAAGGCCGGATCGGCGTCACCACCATCCCCGGCTGAATCTTCTGCAGACCGTCGACGACGATGGTCTCGCCGCCCTTCAGCCCGCTTTCCACGGCCCAGTTCTGGCCCACCTGAATCCCGACCTTGATCGGTCGCTGCTCGACCTTGTTGCCGAGACCGACCAGCAGCACGAATTTGCCGTCCTTGCTATCCTCCACGGCGCTGATCGGCACGACGGGCATCATTTTGGCGGGGACCCGTTGGACGGTCACGTCGACCGTCTCGCCGGGCATCAAGATGCCCTCCTTGTTGTCGAAAAGAGCGCGCAGCGCGATCGTGCCGGTGTTGGGATCGACCTGATTGTCGGCGAAATCCATCCGGCCAGGATTCGGGTATTCGACGCCGTTCGCGAGCTGCAGGGTTGGGACGAACAGCATGCCGATCTGCTGAAGATCGGCGCCTCTCTTTTCGGCAACCGTCGAAATGAAGTCGCGCTCGCTGATCGAAAAAACGGCGCGGATCGGATTGAGCTGGACGATCCGCGCCAGAACGCCCGAGGTCGGGTCGACGAGATTGCCGATCGTGAAGGCCGTCTTTCCGATGCGACCGGCGATCGGTGCGACAATCTTCGTATAGCCGAGGTTGATCTGGGCGGTTCGGAGGTCGGCCTGGGCGCTCAGCACCGCGGCCGCGGCCGCGTCGTTCTTTGCGATCGCGTCATCGAGTTGCGCACGAGGAGCGTTCCCGTGGCTGGCGAGCTCCCGAATGCGGGCGAGGTTCACGCCGGCATTCTTCAAATTCGCTTCGGCACTCTGCAGATTGGCCTGCGCGCGCGAGACCGCCGCCTCATAGGTGTCGGGTTCGGTGACGTAGAGAACGTCGTCTTGGGCCACTTGCTGGCCTTCGTGAAAATTGACGCTCTGCAGGTAACCTTGAACCCGGGCCCTCAGGTCGACGAACTGGACGGCCTCGACACGCCCGATATATTTATAGCGCGGCGCGACATCCTGGGTGTCGACCGTTGCGACCGTCACTGCGGGCGGTGCAGCGGCAGAAGGCTGGCCTTGCCCGAATATCGGGATAACCGGGACCAGTACGAGAACCACGGTCGCGGCAATCGCGTGTCTCAGGCGCATATGGGCTCTCCGGAAAAGGAACCCAGCCCGAGACAATATGAGCGCATTCTGGTTCCCTGCGCACGGACGCAGCGACCGTGCCACGCGCCTTCTCTCATCGATCATACGAGTCTGCCGCGCCGGCGCCTTGACGAGTGTCAAATCGCAATCAACTGACGCCTTGCCTCACCTTCGGAGATGATCCCTTTGCGGACCTTGGCCAGGCCCAACAAGACAGCACGAACCGTCTGGGCGCTCATGGCGCACGGCGGTTCCTACAGGGCTCCGGCAGTGGCGGTCCGATCCGCCAAAGCCTGAGGCGTCAGAGGAGGCAGAAGGTCAACAGAGGTATGGCGCAACGGTCAGAAGACGGGGTCGGGAAAACCAGTGAATGTCCAGGCGCCTCGAGCGCGCGAAAGCGGTATGGACCCGATCTGCGATCTCCATACATGGGGTAATCGCGGAGCGGGCCACCCGAGAGTTATTCAACTGATCCGTTTGAGGGTGGTTGTTCCCCGATAAGA
>JAQGIF010000056.1 GCA_028291345.1 Rhodospirillales bacterium
AGGTTCTGACTGCATCCCGCAAAATTATAGACCGAGCGATACGACCGATCGAGCAGCAGATCGGTCAACACTCCTGATCGTTCGCTCCCCGATGCTGGGCGGCTATTCGGGGAGCATGATAACGACACTCCGGATCGTGACAGCCGGTTGCCAAGCCTCCAAACTATCCCGGTGCTGGGTCGGTTTGAAAGCTTTGATCCTTTGTGAATCTGAAACGACTCCTGCCAAGCTGCATCGCGGCTAGGATGTCGCCGGCCTTGAGCCAGCTGCCTATAATAAGCGCCAACCTCACGCGAGAGACCAGCTTCGGCCCGCGCGTCCATCTTCGCAGCTTTGGCTCAGCTTTCGTCTTCGGTCAGCATGACAATGCATCGTGTCGGCTCACATGACGATAGGATGGGAAAGCCTTTGGCCCGTCTCGGTTAAGCATAACGCCAGCGTCGACACTTACGGATTCAACCAACAGGCATGTTGCCAAAACGGTCCACGGTAATAGTTCGGGTTGCGGTTTTCGGGTTCAACGCCCCGCGCGCCGTAGACGAAGGCGGCCACCTTAGTTCTGGCGTCGGCTTCGTCGTCAGCCAGCACCCAGCTTTATGGGGTCCGTTAAGGACTTCTGCCAACCGGCATCGTGAGGCGCGTAAGGCTCAAGGCAATAGACCGACATGAGCGGCGTCCTTTCGGCCGCGACCATATCCGAACTATAGAACGGAGCGAGCGGGATCGCGCGGCTAGGGGTGGCACCATGCTTGTGCGCGCCCGCGCTTTCACCGTGGTGCTAAATGCCAAACTCGAGCCTCCACGTCCTATCCGACAATCGCCGTCGATCCGCTCGACAGGCCATCCGACACCGCCGTTACTGCGCACTCACTGGGTCCGCTTCCGTCACCAAAAATGGCTCAGCTGAAATGAGCGCTGAGGCATTTCCCGCATTAGACCCATAACGTGCCGGCGATTGTTGGGATGTGGCTGAGGAATCGACGGCAGGACGGCCAAATTGCGAACTTCTGTGTTACAGATAGGCGAACCGAGGGGAGGCGAGGAACCACCAGTGCCCAGATTTCTGAGACTCAAATCGAGATTTCGCAAACTGACCCTTGACGCCATCCAGGCCGTTACGCGAATCGATCCCAGCGCCGCGGAAGGCAGCTGTTGGTCCAAAACCTGGGTCCCTGCCGGTCATTACTATTCGCCGATTGCAGATACTAACATCATACGCAGGGACGCCGCCCGCATATTCAGTCGGACTGAATCTATCCCTGGCATTGAACTCGATTTTCAAGCTTTGCGGCAGCGGTCTTTAGGATTTCAGGCAATTGCAACAAAGATGGACATCCCTGAGACCAAAATCGACGGGCGGCGCTATTTCTTCCAAAATCCAGGATTCAGTTATGGTGATGCGATCACCTATTCCTGGATTTTGTCACAGGCGCGGCCGAAGCGGGTCATAGAGGTCGGATCAGGCTATTCATCTTGCTTGCTTCTAGATGCACGTGATCGGCTCGGGCTTTCCAGCATGGCGATCACGTTAATCGAGCCTTATCCAGATCTGCTGCACAGGCTACTGGGAGCCGAGCAGCCGGATAATGCCCGTATCCTTCAGAAGCCGGTGCAAGAGGTCGAGACGGCCGTCTTTGAAACGCTGGACACTAACGACGTGCTTTTCATTGATTCAACGCACGTCACCAAAATTGACAGTGATGTAAACCATCATCTGTTCCGCATCCTGCCGAGCCTACGCAGAGGGGTATTAATCCATTTTCATGATATTTTTTACCCGTTTCAATATCCAAAAGAATGGATATTGGAAGAAAATCGGTCGTGGAACGAGAATTACATTTTAAGAGCGTTTTTGATGCATAATGATCAATACGAGATTGTCTTTTTCAACGCCGCTTTTGACTTTGCAGCCGATGCCGCAGAGCGGGAATGCTGCCCAACTTTCTTCAAAAACACTGGCGGCAGTCTGTGGCTTCGAAAGCGTTGAAGGCGCATCCCGTCTGATTCTGTGGCCGAATATTACGGCATCAGGACGTAACAATGTAATCCAGAGCACGACGCCCTAGGCCGCCCAAGGGAATTCCGCAGCTGAACATTCCGATTTCTGAACGAGAAGTCCGGGAGTTCGCAAGGTCATAACCGCAAAGCAACAACTTGACGGCGCCACGATCCGCTAGCCGATTTGTGCTGGCCGTTTCATGCGCTGACAAAGCCGGCGCCTGGACATGGGCCGGCTCGCAAACCAACTTTGGCGGACTTTAGTCACCGCTCCTCCGCTTCTCGCTATGCGACGCTATGAATCGAAGTTGCCTAGATAAGCAAATCTGATCGACGACCAGGCTCAGTGATTAAATTCGGTTTTAAGATTTTGGGTCGCAACTTTTGTCATTGATTCTCCGCTAGAAATCTTTGCAGGCAACAAAGCATAAAACGGAATTTAATGGTCAGCCTTGGCTACCCTACCCATCTCTCTAGTCGTGAGATCAACCCTTGTTTACTTCACGACAAACGAGCGCTCCTGATGTTTTTTAATGTAACCTTTGCCGAGGATATTCGCTTCCCTGCCTTTGCCGCCACCCTTTTGCTGTCCGCATGCGCCGGTGCTGATTATCAGCCCGTGGTCGATATGCGCGGACATAGCGAAGCGGCATACGATCGCGACATCGGAGTCTGCCAGCAAATGGCACGCACCGCCCGCAACAATACGAACATTGCCGAAGATGCGGGCCTTGGCGCCCTGGGTGGTGCGGCCGTCGGCGCTGTTGGTGGCGCGATCGGCGGAGCGCCTGGTCTCGGCGCGAGCGTTGGGGCCCTGGCGGGCCTGGTCGGCACCGGCGGTTACGAGGAGGGGACGACCGAGAATCGCGAGGAGCGCATCGCCAAGAATTGCATGCGCAATCGCGGATACACGGTCCTCGGCCAAATCCGAGAACCGCGTGAATCTCATGCGCAGGGCTGAGCCTTCCTGTTCACCCGGCGTGCCGACACGAACAGTTCAAACAGGTGCATCCATGATGAAGTGGTCAAAACGAAGTCTAGCATTGTCGCTGTCCTGCTCTCTTATGATCATGAGCGCGCAAGGAGGCTACGCGTATGCGGCGGATCCGCCGGCGCCGGAGTCGACGGCAGCGGAAGCGCCGTCGGTTGCCGAGCCGCCCGGACAGTTGGACCAGCTCGTTGCCCCGATCGCCTTGTATCCGGACCCGTTGGTCGCGCAGATCCTCGCCGCCTCCGCCGAACCGTCTGAGATCGTCGAAGCCGACCGATGGTTGCAACAGAATGCCGATCTGGAGGGCGACAGCCTTGCCCAGGCAATCGACAAACAGCCGTGGGATCCGAGTGTGAAGGCGCTAACGCAGTTTCCGGCGGTGCTGTCAAATATGGACCAGAACTTGTCCTGGACCTCGGCGCTGGGTGACGCCTATGTGAACCAACAGCAGGACGTTCTCAATGCCGTTCAGGCGATGCGGCAGCGTGCTCAGCAAGCTGGGCACTTGCAGGGTACGGCCCAGGAGACCGTGACGACCGCAGGACAAACGATTGCCATCGAACCGGAAAATCCCGAAACGGTCTACGTGCCTGAATATGATCCGTGGCTCGTCTATGGCGCGCCGGTGGCGGCCTATCCCAGCTGGGACCCGTATCCCGGCCTTTTCCTCGACGGGCCGGGGATTGGATTCGGCCTTGGCATTGGCGTCGGCCTCTTCGCCGGGTTCGGCTGGGGGTGGCACGCCTGGGGCGCCAACTGGCACGACCACAGGCTGACCTTCGACCATAACGCCAACGTTGCCCGCGGCAGAACGTTCGGGCGGGCAGATAGCGGGCGTGCGGATTTCGGGCGCGTCAGCATAGTTCGTGGTACTGGCGATCACGGCTTCGCTGCACCCCACGGCCAGCAGGCGATCCATTCCGGCGCGTTCGGCGGCTTCGATCACGGCGGTATGGCCCGAGCCTACTCCGTCCGCGGGCAATCAAGCTTCGGCGGCGGCGCCCATGCCGTCGCCGGCGGTGGCGGTGGCGGGTTCCACGAAGGCGGCGGTGGCTTCCACGGCGGTGGCGGGTTCCACGAGGGCGGCGGGTTCCACGAGGGCGGCGGGGGCTTCCACGGAGGCGGCGGCGGAGGTTTCCACGGCGGCGGCGGCGGCGGCGGTCACAGGTGATGCGCACTAGTGCTTGATGATCCTCGTGCTGGCGGCGGCGGGCCACGCCCGACCTGCTCTCGCCCAGCAACCGGGCCAGGAGACTTTCCCTCCGCCGAGGCGGCGAGCAGCGCGCTCTATGCGGCCGTCGAACACAATGATGAGCGGGACGTCTCGAAGATTCTCCGCGGCCGAAAGGAGCTCGTCAGCGCCGATAACGCCCTTCTGGAAAGCTCGAACACGAGCAATTCGTCCTGAAATATCGGGAGATGCACCGCCTCGTCGCCGAGCCGGACCGAACCACTCTTCTCTATATCGGCGCAGAAAACTGGCCCTTCCCGGTCCCGCTCGTCTCGGTCAACGGTGCGTGGCACTTTCATGTAGAAACCGGCTCGATGGAAGTCCTATTCCGGCGGATCGGCGAAAATGAACTCAGCGCGATCGAGGCCTGCCACGCGCTCGTCACGGCGGAAAAGCAGTACAAAGCAAAGTCAGGCGACGACTTCGCCGGCCGATACGCGCAGAGCATGGTCGGCGCGCATCTGGCTGTTTCAACCGGCGCGGCCGGTGGCGCATTCGACACATTGCTCGCTCGTGCCGGAAGCGACAGGCATCCGGTTCCCTTCCGCGGCCACCTCTTCCCCATCTTGACGCATCAGCGGAAGCATTCCCGAACGGAGCGAAGAGCTATATCTTCGGCGGCGAATTGCCCGGCGGCCTCCCCGTTGTCGCCTATCCCGCAGAATACCGCTCGTCGGCGTCATGACGTTTATGGTCGGCGACGATGAAGTCGTCTACGAGAAAGACTCGGTTCGGACGTGACGAACCTCGCCGCGGCCATGACGGCCTATAACCCAGGACCCGGTTGGAAGCCTGTTGAATATAAGTAGGCCGCCGATTCCTGATCTGCCGCTTTTATCTTAAGGGGACGGAACAACTCATCACGTTTGCGCGGCATCGGGTCTTGCGGAGGTCGCAGCCATGCTGTTGGCGTCGACGGTTGCGGCGCCGTTCGCCGGGCAAGGTCCGTTGGACTATACGGCGCTCCACCGCAAACGCGGTTGCGCTTGACGTCCCG
>JAQGIF010000070.1 GCA_028291345.1 Rhodospirillales bacterium
GGCGTAATTGCAGGCCTGCGCGCCGAACCCAGATAGATATTTAGTAGTCTCGCCGATTTGTCGAGCAGGAGGATATCATGGTGGTTCGCCACTTTCGGAGCGCCGGATTAGCGCTTGCGGCCATTGGGCTCTTGTCGAGCTGTGCTTATCAACCACAGGAGCCACAGAGTTATTACCCGGTGCCTTGCGCGGGCGCGAATACGCAAGCGCCCAACGAGGGCGTAGCATCTGCACAGCAGATGTGCGGAGGTGTGACGCCAAATTCACATTACGCAGCCTATTCAAATAATGCGGGATACGATGACGGGTACTATGGTCCAGCCGACTATGATGCTGGTGGCTTTTTTGGCGACGACCCGTTGTGGGATGGCTTCGGCTCGGCATATGGCTTTGGTGTGGGCTTCGGCGGCTTCGGAGGTTGGGGCGGCGGCTGGGGCCATGGCGGCTTCCGGGGGGGCGATATTCGTGGTGGGCACTTTGGCGGCGGCGGTGGATTTCATGGCGGAGGTTTCCACGGCGGCGGTGGTGGCGGTTCCCACGGCGGAGGAGGCGGTCATGGCCATTAAATCGGGGGGCGCTCCGGATTTGTCGCTTCGCGGCAGCTAAGATCTGGTTTGGTCATTTGCCGGTCGATACCGCACGTTATTCGGCTACCAATTGAAACTGCCTGCTCTCGCCCATTCAACCGGCACGCCCCTGATGGCAATTGCGGAATCGTAGAACCGCGAATTCCCATGAACTCAGGCCATTGTGCGGCATTCCATGATCTTCCCCCAATCACGAGCAGGAATTTCACTTTATGAAGTATCGAAGCCCGCCGCCAGAAAAGTAATAGAGATGCTAAAGACGACCGCCCGTCATCGCGCGGCTCTCCCGGCGACGGAGGCCAGTTGCGGGCGGATGAAGCTGCTGGCGTCATCGAACAGCGTCGTTTCCGAGAGTTTGCTTGGCGCGAGTTGCAGGATTGGCACGCTCGAGGCGTTGAAGCTCAGGAGGGTCGGCGGCGTAACGCCTGGCGGCCTCTGCTTCAGCACCGTCGCGACATCGCCGAGACCTCACCATTGCCGCCGGAAAGTGCATTGAAACGCGATCCCAGAGTCGACGTGTTACGCGGCCTCGCGCTGCTGATGATCTTCGTCGACCATATCCCGGACGACGTGCTCAGCCTCGTCACCATGCGCAATTTCGGTTTTTCCGACGCCGCCGAAATGTTCGTGCTGCTCGCCGGATTCTCGTCGATGCTGGCCTACGGCAAAGTCTTCGAACGCGACGGCGCTCGTATCGGGCTGCGGCGGATCGTCATGCGCATCGCCCGTCTCTACCTATTTCAGGTCGGCCTGCTGCTCACGACGCTGGGGGTGGGTTTGATGTGGACCACGCACTACCACCAGCGGCCAATTATGGCTGCCACGATCCTGGACGCGCCGATTGCCGGTCTGGCGCATGCGCTGACCCTCCGCGCCGTGCCGAACTATCTCGACGTTCTGCCACTTTACATTGTGCTGCTCGCCGCCTTCCCGCTCGTGTATGTCGGCATTCGCAAGAAAACCTGGCTGACACTCAGCGCCTCCGCGGCAATCTGGTTGGCGGCCAATCTTGACGACAATCTTAACCTGCCGAACTGGATCGGCGGCAAGAGCTGGTTCTTCGATCCGTTCGCCTGGCAGTTCCTCTTCACCATCGGAGTGGCGATGGCGACCCTCAGCGCGTCCCACGACGGCGCACTGCCACGCGTGAAGTGGCTCTCTTGGCTTTGCGGCGCTTATCTGGCGTTTGCCTTTTTCGAGTCGGCACCCTGGGCTGCGTGGCACCTGCCGAGCCTCCGACCAATTGCCATGCCGCCGCCCGACAAAACCCATCTCGGCGCTCCGCGACTTCTCGACATCCTCGCGCTCGCCTATGTGCTGCTCAGCTCCGCTAAGCTACGCATCCTTGCCGGTAAACGCTGGCTGCGGCCGCTCGAAGCCTGCGGCCGGCACTCGCTCGAAGTGTTCGGGGTCGGCTGCATCCTTGCGCTATTCGGACGGCTCCTGTTCAGCACCGACGGCGCCGGCCTTGAGATGCAAATTGCAGTCAACGCGCTTGGGCTTGCGACCATGTGCCTGGTGGGCTTTTGGCTCGAGCGACGACGGTTTGCATCGTCACGCAAAACCCTAGCTACACCGGGGGTCGCAGCTTCGGCGACAGCAGCTGCGACGTCGTAGTAGTAGCATCGTCGTTTAGCCGCTAGCGCCATTTCTTTGGTGTGGGCTCAGGTGATGGTCTGAGCTGCCGCAACCTTCGCTGTTGAGTGCATTCGGCGCTGGTGGCATGCCTTGGGGAGGGCCCGCTATGTGAACGCTATCCGCCTCCTCATTACCGCCGATTGCGGTGGCAGCAAAGGGGCTCGCGTTCGATTATGGAAGCGAACTTCAGACATTCGCCAACGAGACCGGCCTTTCCATTACCGTCGCCCATCACCCACCCGGCACCTGGCTGCCGACAGTCCACGCCGCCGAAACAAACGGGTACGCAGTAAATTAAGTCGAATTTTCGTCTGAATATTGGAGCTGCCAATTGCCTTGCGCGGTCGTTGCGCCCGCAGGACTGTGATTCGTAGCAGTGATTTTGACTTCGGTTATGTTGAAGGAATTTCCAACGCCGAAATCATAGCTCCACCACGCGGGGAGCGCTGACGCGC
>JAQGIF010000096.1 GCA_028291345.1 Rhodospirillales bacterium
TGCGGCTCAAAATTCGCCGCAGACGGTGGGTCCAGCATCGGACGCTATCGCGGCGCGCTGCCTGGCAATCCCGACCGCGCGGTGGGGATCATATGAAGACCATTGTCCTGTTCCGCCGGCGGCCCGACCTCAGCCGCGCCGCCTTTCGCGACTATTACGAAACGCGGCATGCCCCGCTGGCGGTCCAGCATGTGCATTTCACCAAATATGTCCGCAATCATCTGATCGCGCCCGATGATGCCGAGTTCGACGTGCTGTCCGAATTCTGGCTGGCCGACCCGGCCGCTGCCGCCACACTGGCCCGCTCCCCCGGAGGGGCGATCCTGCGAGAGGACGAGACGAAATTCATGACCGCCGAGCGGTTCCGCGCGACGGCGGAGGAAAGCCTGCTTGCCGGCCCTCCCCGCGATATCGAGGCCGGCGCGATTCGGAAATATGCGCTGATGCTGAAGCGGCCACCTGACCTCACGGAGATGGATTTCGCGACGCTGATCGAGAACTGGAGCGCCGGACTGTTCGCGGGAAACACTCTCAAGCGCATTTCCATGGATGTTGTTCGACCGTTTCCCGAGGGCGTCTTTCCCGCCGATGCGATCGTCAGCCTATGGCCGAACGACCGGTTTGACGACAAGGGGCTTCTCGCCACCTCAAACGCGATGGGGCATGCCGGCATATTGACGCTCGAGACTCATGAAACCCCGCGTGATATGCTGAACGCCGCGCATTGATCGGGACGCCCGCATGGTCGGTATCTGCATCAACCCGAGCCATATGCGGAATTGGTTCGCCGGCGATTTCACGGCGGTGACCCCGCTGATTCGGCTGACCGACGAATTGGCCCTAACCAGGATCCCGCGACGCTCGGCATCCGTGCCACTCTTCCGGTACCTTACGATCCCGGCGATTTAGCGGAGGCTGAAGGGAAACTCGTGGCGGCTGGCGTCACCATTCTGCAAATCTATCCCAGCCCGTGCTGCGACGGGGCCGACACCTGCGCCGAGCTGTTCCGCAATCTGGCCGCAGTGAAAGACAGGATGTGATCGGCAAGGGCGCGGATACCGACGTGGAGCATTTGGTCGACCTTGCGACCGTCAACCTGCTCGATACCGATCTGCTGAACGCGCCTTACACATTCTATACGCAGCTGCGCCGGGATGCGCCGGTCTGGCGGGTTCCGGGAACGCGGGTGTTCCTAGTGGCGCGTTGGGACCTTGTCGTCGACGCGGCCGCCCGGCTTGAGGATTTCTCGTCTAACCTGACCGGCATCCTGGTGCGCGGCACCGAGGGCCGGCCGGAGCTGCTTGAATTTCCGCCCGATATCGTGGCCAGCGCCGCGATTGCTACCGCTGACCCTCCCGCGCACACGATTCACCGCAAGCTCGCACAGCCGTCGCTGAGCCCTATCACCGTTGCCAAGATGGAACCGGCGGTGGTCGAAGCTGTCGACCGCCTGTTGTCGCCCCTCCTCGCCCGCGGCGGCGGCGAGGTCATGGCGACGCTCGCTAACCCGCTTCCCGCCCTGGTCATCGCCTGGGTGCTGGGGCTACCGCCCGGCGATGCCGATCGGATCATGAAATGGGGCGTTCAAGGCGGCGACTTGTTGCATGGCACGCGCACGGCGCAGGAAATCGTTCAAATCCTGCCCGAGACCGAAGCGCTGTCGGCATATCTCGACGATCAGCTATTGAAGGCAGCCACACGCGGCGACGACGTGGGAACGACGGGTCAACTGGCGCGAATGATCGCCGAGGGCGCCACCGACAGGCTGACCGCGCGCAACATCTTGCTGGTCCTGATCGGCGCGGCCGTCGAGACGACGATGAGCCTGATCGGCAATACGCTGCGCCTGCTGATCGAGACGCCGGGATTGGAAGTCCGCATTCGCCGTGACCGAACCCTGATACCGGCGCTGATTGAAGAAAGCGCCCGCCTGGAATCGCCGTTCAAAGGCCATTATCGCGTCGTGAGACGGCCCTGCCATCTCGGCGATGTCGCGCTGGAGCCCGGCGACCGGCTACAATTGTTGTGGGCCTCGGCCAACCGTGACGAAACGGTCATTGCCGACGCCGACAGGATAGACCTGTCCCGGCCCAATCCGCGCCGGCATCTTGCCTATGGGCATGGCCTGCATTTCTGCCTCGGCGCCGCGCTCGCGCGGCAAGAGGTACGCGTGGTGCTGGAACGGCTGCTGGCGCGCACGACACGGATCGCGTCGGGCGACGACGGCGCGGAACTGATCCCCAGCCTTTTCGTCCGGCGTCTCGACCGGCTCGACGTGCGTTTTGTGGTTTAGGCGACTATATCCGATCCACCAGGTCGGCGACGGCGGGGATCGACTGTTCGAGATAGAAATCACCGGCACAATCCCCAGCAGTCGAGACCGCGAACCCTGCTTCTGTGAGTTGACCGGCGAGCGCCTCATCGGGAGTGCCGCCGTCCGCGATAATCACGCTGTCGGTCGCGGTCCGGCGAATCTGCTCATCCGCATTGCGCCAAATGATATTGCTATCTTCAATTGCGATGTCGCGTGCCCCGCCGATCAATGTCACGCCTTTTTGCCGAAGCTCGTACAGAAGGCGGGCGCGCCGCACGATCGGTAATCCAGTGCCGAGTTTGGCATCCACGTCGATCACGGTAACGATTTTACCCTGCGCCTGAAGCCACTCGGCCAACTGCAGTCCAATCATGCCGCCACCGATGATCGCGACGCTCTCGCCACCTCGCGATGCATCCGCCTCGTTCAGGAACGTCTCGGCCTGCCGGACATGAGGCTTATCGATTCCCGGTATCGTGAGCACCGGGTGTCCGGCACCGGTCGCGACGATCACAGAATCCGGGTCCAGCGCCGACAGCACGTCCAGCGTCCCCACCGTGCCCAGCCGCACGTCGACGGCAGCATCGGCGATCTGGCAGCGCAGCCAGTCGAGGTAGCGGCCGTTCGGCTCATAGGTGACGGCCGCCCCTGTAAACGCGCCGCCCAGGCGGTCCCCGCCTTCGACCAGGATCGGCTCATGGCCCCGGGCCTTAAGGCGCAAGGCCGCCTCCATCCCGACCGGGCCGCCACCGATCACCGCGACCCGCTTTCGTGACGCCGGCGCTTTTGACCGCGCATATTCGAACCCCATTCCCGGGTTGACGGTGCAGATCACCGGCCGGCGGAAATAGGCCTGGCTAATGCAGCTGTAGCAATAGATGCAAGGCCGCACCTCCTGCGATTTGCCTTCGGCCAGCTTGCGCGGAAGATCGGGATCGGCGAGCAGCTTCCGGCCGAAGGCCACGAAATCGAACGTGCCTTCCGCGATATGCCGGTCGGCATCGGCAGTCTCTATCCGGCCGGCGGTAATGACGGGGATGGTTATCACCGCCTTGATCGCCCTGGCGTTCGGGACCAGCAGCTCCGGCTGTTGCGGCGTGTGCGAACCCGAATGGGTGATCGCCTTGGACACATCCGAATAGGCGCTGACGCTAATCGCATCCGCTCCGGCATCCTGCGCCATCTGGGCGGTGATCTTGGCGTCCTCCAGCAAAATACCGCCATCCAGTTCGAACTCGGTCGCATCGATCTTGCACCAGACCGGGAAATCGGGGCCGACGGCGGCGCGAACAGCGCGCAGAACCTCGACTAGGAACCGCGAGCGATTTTCGGTCGACCCACCATAGTCATCTGTCCGCCGGTTGGTGACCGGCGACAGGAATGACGCCAGCAGGTAGCCGTGGCCACCATGAATCTCCACCGCGTCGATGCCGGCGCGCTTCGACCGTACGGCAGCGTCGGCGAACATGTCCACCACCCGCTTGATGCCGGCGGCGTCGAGCACCTTATAGCGGATTCGCCCAGAGACCGGGTTGCCAGCGGCCAGCGCGGTCAGTTCCTCAGGTAGGAAATAGTCGGCAAGGTCGCCGCGCTTGGGCTCGGGCAGTGACGGTGTCGCCAACGGCCGTCCGGCCGCGCGATCGCCGCCGGCCTGGGTGCCGTTATGGTTCAGCTGCAGCACGATCTTGGCGCCATGCGCGTGAACCGCATCGGCCAACGCTGTCAGGTTCGGCAGGTATTTATCGTCGGACGCAGCGATCTGCTTCGCATCGACGCTGCCCTCGGGATAGCCGACCGAGACCGTGCCGATATTGATCAGCCCGGCGCCGCCCTTTGCCCGTGCCGCATAATAGGCGATGAAGCGCTCGCCGCAGGTGCCGTCACCGGCTCCCAGCCCGAGTGACATCGGCGCGTGCACGATGCGGTTGCGCAACGCCATCGTACCGATGCGGCCTGGTGCCAGCAGATGGTCCAACCGGTCAGTCATGATTGCTTAGTGCGGCCTGAAGGTGATCGGTAGGCACTGAAAGCCGCGAAACATCTCGGACCTTAGCCTGACCGCCCGGTCCTCATCCACCTCGTAATCGGGGATGCGCGCCAGCAGCTCCTGCAGCATCACCCGCCCCTCCAGCTGGGCGATATGGATGCCCAGGCAGATATGCCGGCCCGGATTGAACGATACGATGCGCGGCGCGCGGCGATGGATGTCGAAGCAATCGGGATCGGTGAACTCGCGCTCGTCGCGATTGGCCGAGGCCCACAAATTCATGATTTTCTGGCCGGCCCGCACCTTGGTGCTGTCGCAAATCTCCGTATCGACGTCGGCCGACGCACCCAGCATCAGGGTCGGCATGTCGGTGCGCACCGCCTCCCAGAATGCGTCCTGGGCGAGTTCGGGGTCGGCGACAAGTTCAGCCCGCTGGTCGGGGTTGTTGAGCAGTTGATAGACCGCACCGGCAAAGGCTTTCGGCACGGTCTCGCTGCCGCCGATGATTAGCAGAAAGATGTTCGAGATCAGTTCGTGATCGGGCAGTTTCTGTCCCTGGAACTCGAAATTCATCAGTTTTTCGAGCACGCCGCTACCCTGCGGCCGGCGCCGCCGCTCCTCGATGCCCTTCCAGGCATAGTCCTGCAGATTCTTATTGGCCTGGTTCGCCGCCTCGGTCGGGCCACGTACGCGCGGGGCGCGATTGAAGGCTAGCCTGACCTGGGCCGAGACCCAGTCGGCATCTTCGATCGGGAGTCCGATGATCTTCAGGGTCAGATAGACGGCAAGGCGCTGTGCGAAGTCGCCGTTCACGTCGAACGTGCCTCGCGGCATCAACTCGTCGAGATAGCCGCGTACGACCTCGC
>JAQGIF010000118.1 GCA_028291345.1 Rhodospirillales bacterium
TGATGGCGATTTGCGCGAGGGAGCCAGCCGGAAAATAGGACACCGCCTTGATTCCGTAGTCGCGATGCATCCGCCTAATCCGCCTGATCTCATCCACGCCGCCATTCGGATCGGCCGGTGTGGCAAAGATGAAGCGGTCCGCATAGCGTTCCTTGATGACATCGAAATGCTCGAAGCTGTCGGTGACGCCGATCAGCGCCTGCCCGATATTATGCTTATCCATCTCGGAGGCGACGGCATCGACATAGCGCCTCTTATCGGTGCCGAGCGATGGTGGGTTCTTGAAGAAATGCTGCGCCGGCATTCGGTTGCTTTCCAGGCTTTCGCGGTCGCGCAACAGCGGTCTGAATCGGTCGTACCCTTCCTTATTATGCTCGCTCGTCGGTATGTTGACGTGCAGATCGATGACGCGAATGTCTTTTGGCATCGGCATTGTGAAGCTCGTTCTAGGCCTGCAGCGCAGGCGAGGGTTCAGCCCCGTCCCAGACACGCGATATCGCGGTCGTATCGAGTTCCATCACATTCCGGATTCCGAGCCGTTCGCGCGCCGCCTCGGGCGATAGGTCAAAGATATCTTCGTATTTTGCGAGGAAGAAAGCGTCTGAACTTTCGCCTACGCGACGGCCGTTATCGACCGCGGCCCAGGTCGCCTGCCAGCATTCCGGATAATGAAGCGCGGTACGCGATATGAAGCGGAACGACAGGAAATACTGTTTGACCGCCAATTCGTTGGCGAGCGCTTGCGAGAAGAATTTGTAGAGATAGGTCAATTTGAGCAGACCGGGAACCAGCTCCCCGATGGAATCGAAGCCGCCGCCGCCCAGTATGTGTTCCAGATCGTGGTTCTGTACGCTGCGCAACGCCCAATATTCGAAATCACCCTTGGGCTCGTAGCGCGGAATAATGTCTACTTGATAATTATTGTCGGCCAGATGCTTGTAATAAATGCCGCCGACCGAACCGGGCGGATACTGCCTCAAATCCTCGCGCGTATAAGTTGCGATGTGGCGGTCGCAGAACCATTGGTCGAGCGCGGGCCATTTCCTGCGCTCCGCCGCGAACAGAGCGTCGATTGCTTCAGGATCCTGAATTTCCTTCATGATGGCATTGAGCCGGTATGCGCCCGACGGTGTCGGCACGTCCGGCCCGTTCCGCCGCAGCAGTTCAGTCGCGACCCACTCTCTGAGGTTCGAATTGTTGAGATATTTCGATGAACTCACCAGGACGCTGCTTGCGGTGCTGACCGGCTTGATGCCCCGCAGCAGATAGGGGATGTCGTCCATTCTCAGGCTCCTTGCCTAACGGTTCGGTCGCGATTCCGGCACATCGACGAGGTGACGCGGGACCGGAATCGGAAATTCCAACAATTGCTGCGCCATCGTCTTGGCGACCTTGTCGAGACGCGGAGACGAGGTGATGCCGCCGCCCAATGCCTCATGGACAACGAAATTGAGGCCATGGATGCCCGGCACTTCGAAACGGTCGACCCGGCCCGCGGCGCCTTGGCCGAAGACATGACCAAACCAATCGGCAACGGCCGCCGGCGTCAGTGCGGCACGGATATACGGCAGATAGTCGGGCAGCCGCGCGATGACCGCGACATTGAACAGGTCGCCTTTGTCGCCGCTGCGACCGATCGCCAGGCGGATCAGAGGCACTTCGGTCGCGTCGTTCAGTCCAGGCGGAGGCGAATCCTCGGACGGAGCCCGCGCAGCCGGGCGATAGTCGCCGGAGGTCGGCACATGCACTATGAAGCTGTCATCCGCAATCGCAACGCTCATCGTCACCTCATCCTTTGGCAGCAGGAAGGAGAAGAGATTCACGATCGGGGACACGGAAACGCCGAGCCCGATCGAGGTGCCGACCGACATCGTCGTGATCGACGAACTCTGTTCGCGGGCGAACAGTTCGGCCGCGCGTTTTTCGTCGTGATCGACGACCAGGCGCGCAATCACCTCGCGCGCGTCCTGCCGCCGGGCCCGCCCGCCATAACTCGCCTCGGCGCCGAGGACCTCGAGATAAGTACTCCGCCATTCGCCGAGATTGCGATCGGCAAGCATGCGGCGGGTGCGATCGAACAAAGCGTCTGCCTGACGCTCCGCCTTGGCCGGCGCGTCGATCCCGATGATCGGTTGGAGCGCGATCGCACGCCATCCATCCTCATAGGTGACACAGACCTTGTAGGTCGCAGTCGGCGGAAACCCGCGCGCCCCTGAAACGACGACGCGGTTCGCCCCATCCGCTTCCAGTTCGACCGTGCTGAAATCAGCCGTGACGTCCGGGACGAAATAGGCCGCGGGATCTGACACCTCATAGAGGAGTTGCTCAGCCACGGTGCCCACAGAGACCAGACCGCCGGTGCCCGGCGGCTTGGTGATCGTGAAGGTGCCGTCGGCGCGGCATTCGGCGATCGGGTAGCCGATATTCGACCAGTCGGGTACATCGCGCCAGTCGGTGTAGGTGCCGCCGGTGACCTGGGCGCCGCATTCAAGCAGATGGCCGGCAACAGTGCCCGCGGCGAGCCGGTCGTAGTCGTCGAATTTCCAACCGAACTCATGGATCAAGGGGCCGACGGCCAGCGCGCTGTCGACCACACGGCCGGTCACGACGATGTCGGCACCTTTGGCGAGCGCCGCTGCGATGGGGAACCCCCCGAGATACGCGTTTACGCTGAGGATAGCCTCATCGGGAAAAGCCGCACCCGAGAACATGTCGCGATGACCCGCCGTCCGGAGCGCATCGATGCGGGGCCGAAGATCGTCTCCCTCGACGGCGGCGACCCGTGGTGCGAGACCAAGCTTCGCCGCGGCATGTTCGATAGCGGCGGCGCAACCGCGCGGATTGAGCGCGCCGGCATTGGCGACGACCTTGATGCCCTTCGCCAGGATTTCGTGGAGATAGGGGGTTAGGTAGAATTGGATAAAATCGGCGGCGAAGCCCCCTGCGGGATCACTGACCGCGCTCTGGCCGAAACCGCCCATCGAGCCTTCAGCCAGGAAATCAAAAACCAGGTAGTCGAGTTTGTGCGCACCGAGAAGCTGCGGCACGGCGATCAGGCTGTCGACGCGAAATCCTGTGGCGCCGCCAATGCGGATAACTCGATCCTCGGTCATCGCAGGTTGCACACCCATAATGGATCCGAAGGCTGAGGCAGGCTTGCCATCGCCTCGAAGATGATCATTCTCGTCTGCATGGCGCCGGCGCCCACACGGTCAATACGGCTTCTTGATCGGGGTTTCCGCGGACCGTCAGGCGAAGTGCCCCTGCCAGAAGTATATTGCTAGTTGATTAACAAGTCGTCGGAAGAGGGTCAAGTGAGACAGCAAATCGGGCGCGCTCCATTGCGCGTGATCGGGCCTATAAGCGGGCGCTGAAAAAAGCGGCAGCTACGATCTGCGGCGGCTGATGCCGGGAAGGGCTGTGGGATAAAGCCTGAAAGACTACCAGCAGCTTCGGCTTACGTTTAGAGCCTACGGCAGGTTTTGTCTTGCGCCCGGATTTGGTGCAGACACGTTCCCACATGAACTTCTTATTCCAGACAGAAAGGAAGCGGCCTTGCGACACAGTATTGTCTTCCTCGACCGCGCAACTTTAGGTGTTCCGCTGAGGGCGCCGGGCTTTCCACACGACTACCGCGAATATGCTGCAACGGCAGCGGAGCAGGTAGTTGAGCGGTTAAGGAATGCCACCGTCGCGATCGTCAATAAGATGCCGCTGCGCGCTGACACCTTGGCCGAGCTGCCCAGGCTGCGGCTGATCGCGCTGGCGGCGACCGGCAGCGATTGCGTCGACAAGGATTATTGCCGGGCGCACGGCATCACGGTCTGCAATATCCGCGATTATGCGACCGACAGCGTGCCGGAGCATGT
>JAQGIF010000119.1 GCA_028291345.1 Rhodospirillales bacterium
TCCAGGGCACGACATGCACCTTGGCCGGCTGCACCTTCTCGGCCAGCATCTTGGCCTCGACCGGGGAATGAGTGATGACCGCGTCGGCGAACCGAGCGGCGACGAACTCGCGGAAAGCGAGATGACGATTTCAGAGTGCCGAACGGGTGCTCAACGGTCTGGCGGCGCACCCCCATGGCGTTGGGCATGTCGTCGAGCCGGGTTTGCATCTTATCGAGCACGCTGTACGACCCTGCAATTGGACATCGACTTGGTGACATAGAGAGCAGTGGTTGAGCTGCACCCGGTTGGGTTGACACCTGCTTCAGCCAATCCAGCCTGCCTCTCGAACTCCATGGGGGACTCGTATAACCGATCGTCGAGTGCCGGCGTTTCGGATTGTAGAAGTGCTCAAAATAATCGAACACGTCGGCCTTGGCCTCGTCCCGTGACCGGTACATCTTGCGCACTGTTCGCTCGGTCTTCAACGACGAGAAGAAGCTCTCCATCGCCGCATTGTCCCAGACGTTGCCGGAACGGCTGATCGAACAGACGACGCCGTGATCGCAATAAAACTCTGAAACTGCTCACTGGTGTATTGGCTACCGCGACTGGAATGATGCAGTAGCGCGTCAGGTTTCAGTGCAAATACTTTCCCGCTCGAACGTCCACACCGAAGCGCTTTCTAAAAAAGTATTTAATGGCAGAACTGAAGCCGCCTTTCCATGTAGTCGTTACAGTATCTCGCTAGGAGACCAAAATGAAATTCGCATTGATTGGCGCAACCGCTGTTGCCGCGGCAGCTTTCGCAACTCCTGGTCTGGCGCAGGCCCGTTAGCGTCCCATGTTCGTCGCAGTGGCGCTAACAGCTTGCCGTTCCTCCGTAGGAGATTTCGAGATGACGTCTTTCCTTAACTTTCACGCTTTCGCCACGACGCGCGGCGACGGGCTGCGTCCAGAACTCCGCGCGCTTTTTGAGCGCATTTCGGCGGCTCCGCGCTCGGAGCTCACCGTAAGAAATGATGGCATGATCCAGTCGGGGCCGAATCCAGTATCAGCGCGGGTTACGAAGGAGAGAGGAAACGTGTCGCTCTTTCCGCAAGCTTCAGTCCGTCAGACAGAGGCGAACCGGAACCCTGGAACGCCGGCTCGGCCTCTTCGAAAATACACGACATAAGGCGGTTGGTACGTCTCGCCATTTCTTTGTCCTCACAAACTGGAAGAACTACGGATACCAAGGAGGCTGATCATGACCGCCAGTACTACTCTGGAACAAAGTCCGATAGGCGTCGGAGCGTCGATCATCAACGTCTACACGGCTCGGGGCAGCGGCCAGCCTTTGGAAATAATGGCCTATAAGGTCGGGCCGCTCGGCGATCGCGAGGTCGAGATCAAAGTGACGCATTGCGGAATCTGCCATTCGGATCTCTCCATGATCGAGAACGAGTGGCACATGACGCGCTATCCCATCGTTCCGGGTCATGAAATTATTGGGACCGTGTCAGCATTAGGCCGCGGCGTTCGCAGTCTTGCGATCGGGCAGCGTGTCGGTCTCGGCTGGCAATCGGGTTCGTGCGGTGGATGTGAGTGGTGCGCCTCGGGGAAAGAACATCTCTGCGCCCAGGAAGAATGGACTATCGTAGGCCGTAACGGCGGCTGGGCTGACTTCGTTCGCGCCGATGCCCGGTTCATGGTGCCCATCCCGAACGGCATCGCCTCGGCCGACGCCGCGCCGCTCATGTGCGCCGGAACCACGGTCTTCAGCCCTCTGGCTCACTACGGCGTCGTCTCAAGTATGCGGGCAGCGGTCGTGGGTATGGGCGGGCTCGGGCATCTTGCCGTGCAGTTTCTCGCAAAGATGGGGTGCGAGGTTACCGCAATCTCTTCGACCCATTCGAAGGAGGAAGAAGCGCGGCAGCTTGGGGCGTCCCGATTTATTGCAACCAAAAACTCGGATGAATTGCAGAGAGCTGCACGCTCCTTTGACTTCGTTCTCGTCACCGTGTCGGCCGACATACCCTGGCAAGACTATCTCGGCGCCCTTCGGCCGGAGGGCACGCTGTGCCTCGTCGGCATACCGGAGAGCGACCTGAAGGTTCCTCCCTTTGACATCATCCTGCCTGAGAGGCGCGTCGTCGGTGGAAGAGCGGGCTCGCCAGGCGACGCCGCACGCATGCTGCACTTTGCGGCGCAGCATGGCGTGAGGCCGATGATCGAGAGATTCAAGATGAGCGACCTAAACACAGCATTGGCGCGGGTCCGCGAGGGAAAGGTCCGCTACCGGGCGGTCCTCGAAAACTAGGGTCAGAACGGGCTTTGAAATTCGCCAGTGGCGTCCCGCTCGCTGCGACCCTCGAAGGCGAGTTCTCCGATGTCACGCGCTCTATGCCGGCAAAAGGCATGGCGCTACGCTCGGTGACGAGGGACTTCCGCGTTTGGCGCATCTCTGCCGATCCAAATTCTGAAACAACTGACCGCTATCCACTTTTTTCGCGTGTTGTTTCGCTACAACGAGCGCAGGTCCGCACGTCCGCTTTCGGGGAAGCGTCACGGCTCGCTGAAGGGCGACCATCGGCGCGAAGCCGACGGGACTGGACCGGGCGGTTTTCAGATCCTCCGGTCACGAGGCAAAGGTCTGTAAAAGCGGACACCGCTTACACTGTACCCCTGGAGGCCGTATCTTGGATGCTTCGAATGCTGTCGATCTTTTAGTCGATGACCCCGAAAATGTGGTCCCTATTCACACCCGAACGACGGCCGGGCATTAATCGTTCGACGCCGTAGCCGAAGAGAAATTGGTTCAATCGTTCGATCGATAATACGAAGGCTGAAATTGACTCAGAGACGAGATTCGCAGCTGCCGATTGAACCTCAGCGGCTTTTCACTGCTGGGATCGGCAATCGCAGGTGGTTCGTTGCAGGCGGCGAACCGATGTGCCTCGCCGCCTGAAACTGGGGCGTTCGTTCTATTCACTCGAGCACGTGATTGGGATAACAGTCCGGGTATCCTTCATATTCATCGCAATGGGCGTTAACCGATGCGACTGCCCTGCCCTGCACTGGCGTGGTGCAAGCTGAAAGACCATTCAACGACAGTCCACATAATATAACGAAGATCATTCCACGCATGTCGCTCTCCTTGCATTTGGCATTCCGTGGAGACCTCCTCCACATGCAATGCCCTAATTCAAATAAAGTGCGCATGATGTGATATCTAATACTGACGATAGGTTTGATCACTAATTTCGATGAAGAGATGAACTCGGAATTGAGGTTTGTGTTTTGGGATTGAAATGACGCCGGGATACGCGTCATATTCCATTATGCACGCCCGACCCGCGCGTGCGGTTTTCCTGGCTCGAATGGGTATTTGCGGACGACCGCGACGCTTCTCTGTTGATTGTTGCAGTCGCCCTTATCCGCATCGTGGCGGCCACTAAACTGGCTGGCCGGGCCGGCGAGTGGGCAGCCACACGAGGTGCGCGGGTCCGCATGGCCAACGTGCCCCCTGGCTCATCGGCCATTCGCGGATGCTTGTTGCCTGATCGGACGGGAACCGTCGACCCAAGGCGCGTCGGAGGTCTCTCGAAAGATCTGGATCCATCGCGCTGCTAGATTGAATTCATCGATCCATTCTGTTGGTCGCCAGCGGCCTCCTTCCTCACTTGGACTTCAGGGAAGACGCTGAGACGGCGTTGTCGCGGAGGCACTCAACCGATCGCGGCCTCCCTCGTAGCTCAAGGAGGTTAGAATGTCTGTCGATGCTGGACGGCGGAACGCGCTTCTCGGATTCAGCTCTGTCGCACTCGGCGTAGCTGCCCTGGCCGCCACCCCGGCTCACGCCGAAGGTGGCAGCGGCGTGATCTCACAGGGCGCGCACGCCCTGCCTGAACTCATGGAGCGTCTGCGTAGGGCTCCGCAGAGGCGGGACTTCAAGGCGGTGCCGATGATTCTCGATCATCCGGACATGTGGGACGATAGCGCGCTGAAGGCGGTCATTGCCTATCGCGGTACGCCAAAGCAGGTCTGGGATAACACGGACATTGGAAGCCCATGGATGAATCTCATGCGCAATTCGACCAATGCGCAGGTGTTCTCTTTCGGGCATGCCGACTTCCTCGCCGTGTCAGCCACGCATGGCTCGGCTCACCTGGCGCTTTTCGACCAGGAGATGTGGGACAAATACAGATTCGCCGAAATGGCAGGTGGCAACTGCAAGACGAACACGCTCATCGTCCCGAAGGCCGCGCCGTCGGAGTCTTCCGACTTCGAGGATCCGAAGAGCATGTTCGGGCCTGCCGGCAACACAATTCCAGCGCTGCAGAGTCGCGGCGTCGTGTTCATGGCCTGCCATAACGCGATCTGGGAAGTGACGGGCAAGCTGCTGGCTAAGGGCGTGAACCCCGACCAGCTGTCGCACGAGGCGATGGCTGCCGAACTCACCAATCATC
>JAQGIF010000153.1 GCA_028291345.1 Rhodospirillales bacterium
GACAATGAATGGCTAGCGAATAATTTACAACCGAACGCTCAGTGCGAGAATTCTACGGCGCTGGCCTCGCCCATCGGCGTCGGGCGGAACAGCCTGCCCTTCTCGACGATCAGCACGATTAGAAACCCGCCGATGCCGAAGCCGGCGAATCCCAGCGTGAGGGGGATGACGGTCCCATTGAAGTGTTGCCCGATCCAGAAGCCGCAGAGCGCGCCGCCGATCGTCGTCAGGAAACCCTGGACCGACGACGCTGTGCCGGCCATATGGCCCAGCGGGTCCATAGCCATCGCACCGAAATTGGACACGACCAACCCGAAGCAGAAAAACTGAAAAGCCAGGAACGGCGCGAACACCGCCAGCGATTCGCCGCCGCTGAATGCGATCGCGGCATGAATAGTCGCGCAGGTGATGTATAAAACCAATGCCGTGTGGGACAGCACCCTCGTGCCGAAGCGCCCGACAAGCCGCGCATTGACCAGTGATGCCGATGCGATTGAAAGCGCAATCATCGCGAATAGCGTGGTGAACAGCTTCTGCGCGTGAAACACGTCGAAGAAGACCTGCTGCGCCGAATTGATGAAGCCGAACAGCCCGCCGAGCAGGACGGTCATCGCGATCGTATAGCCGATCGAAATGCGGTTGGTCAGCACGACCCTGAAGCCCCGCGCGATGCCCATGACCGAGATCGGCCTGCGATCCTCGACATGCAGCGTCTCTGGCAGCTTGATCCAAATCCAGACGGTGACCGCCACCGCGAACAGCGCAAAGCCGACGAAGATGAACGGCCACGGCGCGAACAGCAGGATGATCTGCCCGAATGACGGCGCTATGATCGGCACCGCCAGGAACACGATGAATGACAGCGACATCACCCGGGCCATCTTCCGGCCCGAATAGCAATCGCGCACGATCGAGACCGCCAGAACCCGCGATCCAGCCGAACCGACGCCCTGCAGCGCGCGCGAGACCAGCATCATCTCGAACGATTGGGACAAAGCAGCCAACAGGCTGAACGCGATATAGAGAATGAGCCCGGTCAGCAGCACCGGCCGGCGGCCCAAGCGGTCCGCCAGCGGACCGTAGGCAAGCTGCGCCGCGCCGAACCCCATCATATAAGCGGTGACGATCCATTGCCGTTCGTTTGGGGTGGGAATCGCCAGCGCCTTGCCGATGACCTCCAGGGCTGGCAGCATGCCGTCGATCGCCAGCCCATTGACCGCCATCATCGCCGCGATCATGGCGACGAACTGTTTGAATCCCATGCCCGGATGCGGCCCGGGCTGCGCTGCCAGGCCTGTGACCAGACGTTGGGGAATGATGGCGTCCATGAGTTCTCTTTCGGACGGCAAGCCGCTCCCATTGAGGGCGGCCGCGTCTCGGTAATGCTGCTATGCGGGAACGGTTTAGAGTTTCGGGAGGTTTTCCGCTAGAGTATGGCAGGACATCAGCCCGCGCCATATGGCTGCGGGCCGATCTCCATTTCTCTCACCGCTCTCGATCGGCCTGCAATGCCTTTTCCGACCATCAACCCGTCACTGCAAGCCGCGCTTGACGAACGGGGTTACCTCGAACCGACACCAGTACAGCTTGCCGTCCTGCAGCCCGACACTCTGGAGAAGGACTTGCTGGTCTCGGCACAGACCGGTTCGGGCAAAACCGTAGGCTACGCGCTGGCGATGGCCCCCACCTTGCTGGGCGAGAGCACGACGCTGGAGCCCACACGCGAGCCGATCGCGCTCGTGATCGCGCCGACGCGCGAACTGGCATTGCAGGTCCATCGCGAATTGGAATGGCTTTACTCCCATACCGGCGCGCGCATCGCCTCCTGTGTGGGCGGTATGGATATGCGCCGTGAGTCGCGCAACCTTGCCGATGGCGTCCACATCGTTGTCGGCACGCCCGGCCGGCTGAAGGACCATGTCGAGCGCGGCAATCTCAAGACCCACGAACTGCGCTGCGTCGTGCTGGATGAAGCCGACGAGATGCTCGATATGGGCTTCCGCGAGGACCTCGAAGCGATTCTCGATACGACGCCGCCCGAACGCCGCACCCTGCTGTTCTCCGCTACATTGCCGCGCGAGATCATCGGCATGGCCAAGCGCTATCAACGCGCCGCCGTCCGTATCGCCGCCACCGCCGAGGGACAGCAGCATGGCGATATCGAATATCGGGCCGTGACCATTGCTTCGCATGAGGTCGAACGCGCCGTCGTCAATATATTGCGCTATTTCGAATCACCCGGCGCCCTGGTGTTCTGCGCCACCCGCGAGGCGGTTCGCCGGCTGCACGGCAACCTCCTGGAGCGCGGCTTCACCGCCGTCGCTTTGTCGGGCGAACTCAGCCAGGCCGAACGCACCCATGCGCTGCAGGCCTTGCGCGACGGCCATGCCCGGGTCTGCGTCGCCACTGATGTGGCCGCTCGGGGCCTCGACCTGCCCGACCTCGGCCTCGTCATCCAGGCCGAGGCGCCGCGCGACAGCCAGGCCCTGCTTCATCGCAGCGGCCGGACAGGTCGCGCAGGCCGCAAGGGCATCTGCGTCCTGCTGGTACCGCACAGCCGCCGCCGGGGTGCCGAGCGCCTGTTCGCCAACGCGAATGTGCGCGCCGAATGGTCGCCGCCGCCCCCTGCTGACAAGATCCGGCTGCGCGACCAGGAGCGGCTGCTGTTGGAAGTTGCTCAGGCTGACGATCCGTCAGAGGAAGATCTGGCCGCCGCCCGCGCCCTGCTGGCAGAACGCACGCCGGAGGAGCTGGCCGCCGCCCTGGTCCGCATGCACCGCGCCCGCTTGCCCGCGCCGGAGGAATTGTCAGACCCCAGCGCGCCACCGCCCCGCATGGCGCGGTCCGACGATGCGCCCACCACCTATCGCGACCGCAGCAGCGAGCGCCGGCCAGAGCGGTCGACCGAGCGCCGGCAGGAAGAGCCGATGGGCCGCGAGGGCACTGTCGTGTTCCGCATGAATATCGGCCGCAACGCCAATGCCGACCCGCGTTGGATGATACCGGTGATCTGCCGCCGCGGCGGCATCACCAAGAACGAGATCGGCGCGATTCGTATCCTGGACAACGAAACCCAGTTCGAGATCGTCGGCCACGCGGCCGAGCGCTTCGTCGCTGAGGCGCGCAAGCCCGATACGAAAGATCCCAACATTCGCTTCGCCACCTTGAACGAGAACGTGACGCCGGTCGCCGACAACGAAATGCTGGTTGCCGCCCCGGCCCGGCAATATGACAAACCCCGCCCGTTCCATAAGAAGCCGCACGAAGACGGCCCCGGCGGCAAGCCGGATTTCAAAGCGAAGTCCGACTACAAGGGTAAAGGCGAGTTCAAAGGCAAGCCGGACTTCAAGGCGAAGTCCGAGTTCAAGCCCAAGGGTGAGTTCAAATCCAAAGGCGAGTTCAAACCCAAGGGCGAATACAAGCCGAAGGGCGAATTCAAAGCTGGAGCCGACTTCAAACCAAAAAGCGAGGCAAAGCCGGAAGCCAGGAGCAAGCTGTTCCTGAAGGCCGGCGCCGGCGGCGACCGTCCGCTGATCAAAAAGCGGCGTGAACGGCCCGCTTGACCCTGGCCCGGGATTTCAATTCCGGAACGTGAACCGTACCGGTCGGGTTGTCATCGTCAGTACATGGGAACTATCATCTCGCCTGCGAGGTGAGGAGCAACACCATGAAAACGCTATTGATAATGACAGCAACGATCGCGATCCTCGGCACCATGCCATCCTTCGCGCAATCGGCGCCCGGCACCGCTAGTTCAAGATTGATGACGCCCGCCGTTCCAGGAACGGTAAGGCCTGACGCCTTTACGCCAAATGGATCACCCGCGGAATCGGCAGGCATAGGCTGGGCGCAGGATAGGTCGTCCTCAGCGGCGCCTGTGGCGACCGACAACGCGCCGATCCGCGATTCCGACCTGACCGCCCAAACGATGCGATATCCTTCCATGCCGTCATTGGCGCCTTCGGTGCCGCTGGCCACCGGCAAGATCCCTCAGCAAGGACGGCCGCAGCCACGCTGATTTCCCTTCTTCCCGCCGGGATTTGCCGCTACTCTGGCGGCAATTAAAGATCGGGAGGATCGATTCAATGGTTGTGAAATTCGGAGCCGCCACATGCGCTGTTGCGTTGGCTTTGTCCGGCGGCAGCGCCCAGGCGAAGCCTTATGTTTCGTCCGAAGGCGAATGGACGCTGAATGTCGCCGAGTCAAAGTATCCGCCCGCCATGCCCGTTATCAAAGATCATGTGATGCAGGTTACGAAGGACGATGGAAAAGTCCTTCAATACACTGATAATTTCATTATCGGCGATGAACCTAAGACGCATGTGACACTCGACGGCGCCTTCGACGGCAAACCCCATAAGATGACCAACGGGCAGGATATGACCGTGGTCTTGAGCGAGAACGGCTATCGCGACCATTGGAATGCGCCCAACGGTACGAGCGGCTGGGACAATTGTGATTATTCGAAAAACGTTACGCTGATGACCTGCCACAGCGGGTTCACGCCGCCGGGAAGCAAGACGCCGGTCGAATTCGTCGAAGTCTGGAACAAAACGAAATGAGCGACATCGAACGCAACAAGGAAATCGCGCGGAACTTCTTCGTCGCGATGTCCAACGGCGATATCCCGGCGATCATTGGTGCCTATGATGACGACGTGAAGATCCACACGATGGGCAATACGCTGATCTCAGGAGTGGTGAACAAGACCCGGGCCAAGGAATTCGCCGGCCAGGTCCTCGGCGCTTTTCCTCAGGGTATTCGCTTCGTCATCCACGAGCTGACCGCCGAGGGCGACCGCGTCGCGATCGAAGCGGAATCCTTCGCGACCCATGTCTCGGGCAAGCCCTATAACAATAAATATCACTTTTTCATGAGGTTACGGGACGGACTTATAATCGAATTCAAGGAGTACATGGACACCGAAATGGTAACCGACGTGCTCTGCGGGGGACAGCGGCGGAGCTAACTGCTGCGCGAGAAGGTATCATCAGCGCGAACGCCCCGCATCCAACCCTCGCTGCGCGGCGGCACGCGCAAGGACGATGATGGTCGCCACCGCGGCCAGATGCATTCCCAGATCGACAAAGGTAACGTCGAACGGATGGAAGAACTGCAGTAGGAAGGCAGCCAGCGAGGCGACCCCCAGTCCCGCCATGGCGGCAACCGGTCCCGGCGCCAACGGATGAGCCTTGCGGAGCAGAACGAACAGGCTGATCGCCAAAGGCACGCCGAAGCCGACGATCCATAGGAAACAATGCGCGCTCTCGCCCGCCGCCCAGCCGCCGGGGCCATGCACCAGCCATTGCCGCCAGCAGCTATAACCGCTGCTGGCGAGCCAAAGCACGAAAGTCGGAACCGGCAACAAGGCCCATCTAAGCGGCCGGTCGGGCATCGAAAGCTGAAAGGCGGCGATCACCGCCAATATCCCGGTCAGCAAAGTGCCGATCAGTTCGAGCGCCAACCTCGGATCGCTGGCCCGATGCGTGAAGGTCGCAATGTCCGAGAAGCCATAGATGAAAGCGGCCCCCAGCAGCGTAACCAGGCCGAGCCACAGCGTCGCGCGCAGGCCAGGGGGCGGCAACCGTTTCACCGGCTGCAAGCCATCCGTCAGTCGCGCGATCAAAACCTCGGTCCCGTCCATCACTCGTCCACTCTGCCACCCAGGGTCCTTTTCAAGGCGCGAATCGCGCGATGCAGACTGACCTTCAAGGCACCCACCGACTGCCCCGACGCCTCCGATGCCTCCGCCAGCGACATTTCCTTCAAACGCAGCAATTCCACCGCCTGTCGCTGTCCGGGTGGCAATGCGGCGATCGCCTCGGTCAGGACAGCGCTGTCCTCATGCGCCGATATCTCCTTATTCGCCGAAGGATCGGCATAGGTTTCATAGGCTATCGGAGAAAATGTCTCGGCTGCGCTGGTACGGACCTTACGCCGCACCGCGTCGATCGACCGTCGATGGGCGATCGCGCCCAGCCACGCCGAGAACGGGCGCGACGGGTCGTAAGTATGGCGGACCCGATGGATTGTCAGTAGCACATCCTGCACGACATCCTCCACCCGGTCCGGTGAGGAATGATGCCTGCGCGCGATTCCGCGCACATAGGGCAGGATTTCGCGAAGCAGGCGCGCATAGGCAGAGCCGTCGCCAGCTTGCGCCGCCGCCATCAGGTGGCCCCACTCCTCGGCGCTGCTCGCGGTCATGATGCCAATTCCGCTTCCTCGGAAAAACCAAACTATTTTGGCGGTAACTTTAGATGAGGATCACCGAACAACAAGACACGAACCTGCAAAACGGAGTTTTCGATGAATAGCCTGATCTTTGCCGTTGCGACGATCGCACTATCCTGCGCGACAGTTGCCGCACCCGCCCGGGCGGAACCACGCCCCGTCGTCGTCGAACTGTTTACCTCGCAGGGCTGCTCGTCCTGCCCGCCGGCCGACGCCGTTTTGGCGGAACTGGCGCAACGCAAGGGTGTGCTCGCGCTTGGCTTTCATGTCGATTACTGGGACGGGCTGGGCTGGAGGGACCCGCTCTCGGCCGCGGGATCTACCGCGCGGCAGCACGGCTATGCCGCCCAGTTCGGCAAAAAGGAGATCTATACGCCACAGATCGTGGTCGACGGGCGGAGCCAGCTGGTCGGCTCTAACCGCGAAGCGGTGTTGCAGGCGATCACGCAGTCCCAGCCGCAGGCGGCGGCACCGGTGACTTTCGCCGTCGATGGGCGGTCGGTTGCGATCGGCGCGGGAACGGGACAAGGAAAGATCATCCTAATTCGCTTCATCCGCCACCGCACCAATGCCGTGCAAGCCGGCGAAAATGCGGGGCGCATGGCGAATGATGCGAACGGCGTCGAGACATTCAAAACGGTCGGAGAATGGACCGGGCAGACGATCGATCTGCCGATGGATCCGGTCGATGCGAATCATGGGTTGGCTGTGCTCATTCAGGCCAATGACGGCCATATTTTGGGCGCGGCGTCCCTGCTTGCCGCGCAAAGCTGATTTTTACGACTAGCCCGCCACATTTTTGCCGCAATCAGACTACCTCTTATGCGAAGATACAGGGGGGACTCGATTTCCCTGTACAAACAAAGGGGAAAATCAATGGATGGTGGAAGATTTACGGTTCTCTTGCTGCTGATCGTCGTTCTGGCAGGCGGTGGCACTTATTATTCCTACACCCAGATCGAGGCCCTCAGGGGGCAGCTTGCGAGTGTCAGCGCCAAGATCAATCCGATCCAGACCAATGCGGTCAATGCCGGTGCGATGGCGAATAGCGCGAAAGCTGCGGCCGATGCGGCCATGGCCGCGGCGAACAAAGCGAATGACGCGGTCAATCAACTGAACACGACAGTCGCCACTCTCCAGACCAAACCCGCACCGGTGGCGGCGGCGACACCAGCTAAGAAGAAGTAAAGCCAGACGCGATCAGGGTTGCAGCCGCGCGGGTATTCAATCCCGCGCGGTGCGCATCCATAACAAGGTCGCGATTGTCGGTATCGCACAGGCGATCATGTAATAGGCTGGCGCGAGGTGGCTGCCGCTGTCGAATCGCGTCACGAAATAGGGCGCAAAGCCGCCGAAAATCGGCACCGCGATATTATAGCTGAGCGAAAGACCGGTAGATCGGACTGAGGATGGGAACATCTCGCCGACCAGGGCAGCCGCCGGTCCGGTATACATGGCGAGCACGACCGCCATGAATCCCTGCACCACCAGCAGGACCGGCAACGACGGATAGCCGACAATCAGCAGAAACGCGGGATAGACCAGCACGAGCAGCGCCAGCGACGACAGCAACAGCTGCTTGGGCCGTCCGATCGAATCCGATATCCGCCCCGCCACCGGGTTCATGACCAGATACAGGAAACTCGCGGTGCTCGATGCCGTGAACGCTGCGTCGGGGGCGAAGCCGAGCGCGTGGATCGCGTAGGTCGGCATATAGATAACGATCAGATAGGTGCATGCGGTCAGCTGGATCGTAAGGCAGAAGGCGCGAAACAGGCCGGTCTTGTGCATATGCCAAAGTACCCCGAGAGGCGCTCTTCCTGCCGATGCCTGAGCTAGAAACGCGGGCGATTCCGGAATTCTGAAGCGCAGATAAAGCCCCACCGGCCCGATCGATAGGCCGAGGACGAACGGAACGCGCCAGCCCCAATCATAGAGCGCGGCGGGCCCCAGCAGACGCGTCAGCGCGAACGCCAGCAGGCCGCCGCCGAGCGCGGCCCCAGCCTGTCCGGCATATTGCCAGCTGGCGTAAAAGCCGCGGCGGTTGGCTGGCGCGGTTTCGAGCAGATAGGCGGTGGCCCCGCCCATCTCACCGCCTACCGAAAAACCCTGGATCAATCGGGCCAATACGATGAGGACCGGTGCGACCGGTCCGATCTGGGCGTAGGTCGGCGCGAAGGCGATCATCGCCGACCCTAGCAGCATCATCAGGATGATGAGTGTGAGCGCGGCCTTGCGGCCCGTCCGATCCGCATACTGACCGAGCAGGATCGCCCCAACCGGACGCAACACGAAGCCGACGCCATAGGTCGCCAAGGTCAGAAGTAATGAGGCCAGTTCGCTCTCCGCCGGGAAAAAGGCCTTGGCGATATAGATCGAGAACAGCCCGTAGACGGTGAAATCGAACCATTCGAGCGCGTTTCCGACAATCGCGGCGCTGATTGCCATGGTGCCGCCCACCGGCGGATCGACGGTGTGGGATGGCACTATCGGACGGGCAGCTCGAAGCGGATCAGGTCCTGGATTAGTTCAGCGAGGCCGCGGGCGGCGTGATCGACTAGGATTTTGCCGAGCGCGGGCGTAGCTGTCATCGCGTCGCCGACCACGCCGGCCGGGTTCAGATCCTGGGTCTGCCAGCCGAAGCCGGTCCGCCCTGTCGCGCGCAGCCGAATGAAATTCGTCTCCATCGCCTCTCCGGTCGATGGAAAGGCGGCGGCGGCATCGCGCCTGACCAGATCGGCGCGAAGATGCAGCAGCATCGCCGTCTCCTTCAGCCCGCCATGCAGCCCGTGAACAGCCTCGGCCCGGCTGACGGCCCCCTCGGGCGTGCCAAAGGCACCTGGGCTGCCCCAGCCGACGATCATGCCTAGCCGCGCCCGCAAATCCGTCGCCACGATCTCGGGCAGTCCCGTCTGCCCGCCATGGCTGTTGAAGATCAGGAGCTTGCGCAAACCCGCGCGCGCGACGCCTTCGCCGATCGCAGTCCAGAGCTTGAGCAACGTCGCCGCATCCAGCGACAGCGTGCCGGCAAAGGCTAGATGCTCATGCGACGTGCCGACCGCCTGCATCGGCATCACGACAACCGGCAGTTCCGGTGGCAACAGCTCGCAGGCGGCATCGATGACGCCCTGGTTGATGATCGCATCGGTTGAAAGCGGCAGATGCGGCCCGTGCTGCTCCACGGCCGCGACCGGCAGGATCGCCAGCGCGTCGCGTAAGGCATCGCCGGCAAAATCCGTCGTCGTCAACTCAGCCCATTGCACCGGGAAGTGGATCAAACCAGATACCTTTCAGGCTGGCACATCGGCTTGCCAGCGTTCCACTGACATCGTATGTCAGCCCTACCTATCATTCAGCCGGAAACGATACCGATCCGGCGGGAGTTCTGTCCATGTTCATCGACCGCCTCGACGACGAAGACCAGCCCGATGCCCCGGCGAAGGCGCCGCAGGCGGACGAGCGTCCGCCAAATCTGATCGACGCCAATCTGTTCAAGTCGCGCACGGTGCTGTTGTTCGGCGAGATCAACGACAAGGTCGCCCGCGCCGTGACCGCGCAACTGATCGCGCTGTCCTCGGACAGTGACAAACCAATCCGCATGTTCATCAATTCGCCGGGTGGCCATGTCGAATCCGGCGACACGATATTCGACATCATCCGCTTCGTCCGCGCCCCGGTTCAGGTAGTCGGCACCGGCTGGGTCGCCAGCGCTGGCGCGCTGATCTTCATCGCGGCGAAGAAGGAAAACCGCTTCTGCCTGCCCAATACCCGCTTCATGCTGCACCAGCCGAGCGGCGGCACCATGGGCAAGGCCAGTGACATCGCGATCGAGGCTAAGG
>JAQGIF010000107.1 GCA_028291345.1 Rhodospirillales bacterium
CGAGCTATGTGGCAACAAGCAATGGTGAGTGGACGGTGCCCGTCTGGCCGACATAGCCGACCTCGGCATTGTGGTGGGCTTCCTGGCTTTCGGCGAAATCGACCAAGACCGATTCGCGCGTGTGTCCTTGCGCCAGCGCTCCGGTATAGTGGCGGCGAACAGGAGCCATTCATGATCAAAATCACCGGCATCAACCACATCGCCATCGCGGCACCATCGCAGCTTGCGGAGATGCGCCGCTTCTATGTCGACGTGCTCGGCATCGCTTCCGTCCCGCGCGCGATCCCAAAGGAGCTGGAGGAGACCATCCCGGGCTTCTGGCTCGACTTCCCTGTGACGCACACCCAAATCCACGTCCTGGAGAGCGAAGAGCAGGCGCCGAGCCGCGAGCACAAGCCGATCTCGATCGGCCCGCACACGGCCTACACGGTGGAGAGCATCGAGGACGCGGCACGCCACCTCGAAGCCCTGGGCGTCCCGTTCCAGCGCGGCGGGCCCGTGATCGTCGTGGTCGATCCGGGCGGGAACACGGTCGAGCTGCGCGAAGGCGGCCACGCCACTCCGGCCATGCCGGCGGCTGCCGAATAGGCGTCACTCCGCGTCGTACGCCCCCTCGCCGAATCAATGATTGCAGTTGGCGCACCGGTCTATGAAGGTACGCACAGGCGGCTGCGTGTTTGCGGGTAATTGTGAGAGCATCTCCTCTTCATCGGCGCGCCCGCAGATGGGGCCACCCGACGACCAAGGTCAGCAACACCACCCCGGTTCTCCAAAGGCTCATCATCGCTACCGGTCCCGTGCAAACAGCCGACTTTTCCATCGCCGGGATGACCAAATCCCCATAGGACCGCCACAACAGCAGTGCCAAACTCCCCGCGGTTTCCTACCTTGAGGCTTACCGGACGCCTGCCCGTGCCGGCCCGCAGACCGTGATCGGCAGGCATCCGTTAACCCTTAACAAGAGCAGTCATTCCGCGCCGTCAAAGGGCAATCCGGATTTGCTTATATCCCCTCGTCAGCGGCTGGGCGCTGGGTTCGATTTCCGGGCTCTCGTCAATCAGCCGCGCCGAAGGGAACCGCTGGACAAAGCGTTCGATGGCGATCCGCGTTTCAAGTCGGGCCATCACGATGCCGAGGCACGAATGAATGCCCGAAGCGAAGGAGATCGACCCACCGTCGCCGCGCCGAATATCGAGCCGATCCGGATCAGCGTAGCGCGCGGGATCGCGATTCGCGCCGCTGATAAGCCCGGCGACCAGCTCGCCTGAACCGATCGTCACCTCGCCCATGACGACATCGGTCGTCGCGATCCGCGGAATCGTCATCTGTACGGGCGGGTCGTACCGCAGCAATTCCTCGGATGCCTGGGGCACAAGATCCGGATCGCTGCGCAGCAGGGCGAGCTGGTCGGGATGCCGCAGCAATTCGTAAATCCCGGACGCGATATGATTGCGCGTATTGTGGAACGCCGCCCCAATCAGCGTCGTAACAGTGCCCACCAGTTCCTGCATATCGAGATTGCCTCGCCTGTGCTCACGCACAAGGCAGCTCACGAGATCGTCGCCCGAGCCGTCCTTGCCGGCAATGATTCGCTCGGCATAGGCGCCGAACGCAATTGCCGCGGCATCTGCCTTGCGCTGCATTTCGTCGGTGCATTCCGGATGCACGCCTTCGACCAGTCCTTCCGCCCAATTGCGGCACTGAACCTGATCCTCTTCGCCCACACCGCCCAGCAAATGGCAGACCACGGCGACCGGAATGTCGTTGGCGAAATCATAGACGAGATCGCCGCCGCCATTGGCCGCCAGCCGGTCGAGCAGCCGATCGACCAAATCCTCGGCGTAGTGGCGCAATCCCGCCATCACGCGCGGCGTGAAATAGGGGGCAAGCACGCGGCGAATTCTGGTGTGATCGGGTGGATCCATGAACGGCAGCATCCGCTTGAAAAGCTGCAGCGACGGGCTGTCCGCGAACTGGGGATCCTGGTCGAGCCGTGCGGCGCCAAACCCGATGCGCATCGTGGGTGAACGGTACAGTTGTTCGACCGACACCGCATCGCTCACCAGCCAGAAGCCTCTGTCGGTCCGGTGCACCGGCGCCATATTCCGCAGGCGGGACGCAACCGGATAAGGATCGCGTACGAACGGCGGATCGAGGAGCATCGCAACGGCCGCGTCGGGATCGTCGGGCAACTGAGTGGCAGGCGTTGTCATCGAATATTCCTGATCACAACGCGGCCAACCGCGCGGCGCCATAGAGCACGGCGCCCGCGACCAGGGCCGCCAAGGCGAGAATGCCATAGGCCGCCGTGGCCATGGCGGCGATGTTCTTCTTGAAGAAGGCGCGGTCGTTTGCCTCCGGAAACGCGCCCTCGGGCAACGGCACGCCCAGGAACCTGCACAAAGGCCCCCAGCCCTGACCGGCGGAGAAGACCAGCAGCCGGTCGCCCGGCACGGCCGATTTCACCCGTTCGATATGCTGCTGGTAATAAGCGATCGCCTTGGCCCGGTCCGCCATCGTGCCCTGGTGGGAACGCCGCCAGACCAGCTTGGTCAGCATATCTCCCAGCTTGCGACCCAACGGCGTTGCGATCTTCAGCACCTTGAACTGCCACATGGATTCGGTGAAGTAGATCGTCTCGACGGTGCTCTCGTACCAGGCGTCAGCCCCCCTTGGATGAAGCGACAGGATCACCTTCGCGTCAGGGTTGGCCTCCAGCAGCTCCCGCCACACGCAACAGGCCGGATTGTCGACCGCCGCCGTGTAGTTGGCGAAAACCGTCTCCCAGTCGTGCTGCGTGCCGGCCGGCGTGTTGGCAACCTTATGCCAGAAATCGAGATGGGACCTGTTTGCCTTGTTCTGGGCCAGCTCGAACATATGGTAACAAGGAAATCCGAGCTGATTGAGGGCCATGTACAAGGACGTTGTCCCGGTTCGCCCAAAGCCCGCGCCGATGATTTTCAGTGGCAATCCACTCTCCTACCCCCCGAAAAACTTGCCGGCCAGTTCCGTATCCAGGTACTCGGTCATCTCTATCAGCTTGCCGTTCCGGAAGCGCATCAGGAAAAGATATTTATTGTTGTAGGGCTTGCCCGAGACATGGGTGGCGAAGGATTCGGCCTCCACCGCCACGCGGTCGCCCTCGGCGATCATCGAATGGATAACCGTCGGAAGACCCCCGGGGAAAATCTTGACGACCATCTCCGCCGCCGCCAGCGCCTCAGCCTTGCCGCGCTCGCCGGAGATCGGCGTCGTGCCCTGGGTGACGATCCGGCAATCCTCGGCCATCGATTCATCGATGGCGCGCGCGAAGTCCTCGCCCATACCCTCCACGAACCGCCGCGCCGCGTCTTTGTTGCGCTGTGTCTCGTCCATGCTTCCCCTCGCAATCGGCAATCAAGACCATAAATTCGACGGGCCTGTTGCTATCTTTTTCCGCCGTGCCGGGGCTGGCATGCGAACCCTAGCGAACGTCCCGGCGGTTTGATCATGTCGGCGCCGAACAAATTGATCAATGGCTGCTTTCCGGCGCTACGTTCGCCCTCTTGGATGACGTACATGGGCGCAGCCCTGCCATCTCAAAACATGGATGGGGAGAATTGTGACCTCCGCCGTCTGCGGGCGACCTCTCACACTCCTCGCCCTACGAAACGTCCATGCCAACCGGCTTCGCCTCGCATGGACTGGCGGTTTTCGATTGCGACAAACCTGCCTTGTCTCCTACAGCTTCGGTTCATTTGAAGTTTGGAACAGGGAAGGGCGGAATATGGCTTTGCTGGATGCGTTTCGGCTGGATGGGAAGGTAGCGATCGTGACCGGGGCAAGCCGCGGGATTGGCGCCGGGATTGCCGCGGCGCTCGCGGAGTGCGGGGCCGATGTTGTGATCGGGGCGCGCAGCGAGGCGGCCCTGGCTGAGGTCGCGGCGCAAATCCGCGGCTTCGGGCGGCGCGCGGTCGCGGTGCCGTGCGACCTGACGGA
>JAQGIF010000214.1 GCA_028291345.1 Rhodospirillales bacterium
TCGGACTTGTTGAAGTCGAAGAACACCAGATAGCTCTTCGGCGCCGTCGCGGGGGCGACGACCGGCGGCGGCACATAGGCGGCGGTTTGCGCGGGCGCCGCATCGGGACCGCCAAATTCGGTCGAAAGCTTCACGCTGAAGAAGCGCGGAGCACCGATGCCGTAGAAGACCGTCGATCCGGCAAAGGTCTGGCCGCCGGAGGTGAAGGTCTTTGCGTTGAGGCCGTTGCTGCTCGCCCCGTAACCAAGGAACTCATAGTCGCGGTCCAGCAGGTTCACGACGTTGAACTGGATGCTGGTATTGCGCAACGGGCCAAACATGCCGTCCTCGAAGCGATAGCCCGCGGCCAGATCGACCTGTGGGTAGCCGGGTATCTTCTCATCGTTCACCAGAGTCGAATACCGGCTGCTGGTCCATTTCGGCGAGAGGCTGAGGAAGGCGCCCGGCACGAAGCTCGGCGTATACTCGAACACCGCCGACACGATGAAGCGCGGCGCATTCGGATAGACCTTGCCGCGGGTTGGATAGAAGCCAGTGCCGACAATAGGCTTCAGGTCGGTCTGGATCGTCGACTTGTTGTACGAACCCGACAGATAGAGGTTCATGTCGTAGATTGGCTTAGCGGTGCCGACTTCGAATTCGACGCCGCGATTATGGACCGTACCCGCGTTGATGTTCGTCAAGGTTCCCGAGTCGGCCGGATCGAGACGCACCTGGACCTGCCGGTTCTGGAAGTTGATCGCGTACAGCGACACCGACGCCAGGATGTCGCTGGACTGGTAGCGATAGCCGAGATCGAGGTTCCAGGCGGTTTCCTGCTTTTGGCTGCCCGTCACGTTGAAGCCGCCCAGCGCGCTGGTCGAGAACGATTCGTATAGCGTGAAGTTGCTCGGTGCGCGGGCGTTTTTCTGCAGGTTCGCGAACACCATGTGCTCAGGTGTGATGTGGAAGCTCGTCTGCAAGGACGGCAGGTAATTCAGGTAGTTATAAGAAGGGTGGATTATGTTCTGGTTGTTGCTGCGCAGGGCGACCAGGAGATTGTTATTGCCGTCGCGCTGGACCTCTTGCCGTTTGATGCCAGTGACGATCGTCAGCCGGTCGTTGAAGGCGGTGAAGGTGTTCTCGAGGAAGGCGATCGTCGTATCGTTGAAGGTCAGCTGGTCGCGGCCCTGCAGGAACGATCCGTCGGGCCGTTTGGCGAGCTGGCTCGGATCGTCGGCGAAAACATTCACGCTGCCGTCCGAATTGACATACTCGAAGGGTTGGGTCTGGTGATGCCGCGAATGGTCGAAATTGAGGCCAAAGCGGATCGTATCCCACTCCACCGGCTGATAGGTGGCCGCGCTGTTGACACCGGGCCGCTGGGTCGAGGTGATCGACGGGCGATAGAAGAAGATCGTGTCCAGCTTGTCGCCATCGCCGTTCAGGTCGAGCCCGCCATTCGTATAAAGCGGGTTGGTCGTCGCATTCGTATTGTTTTCGGCGACCGTCGCATTGCCGCCGCCATTGCCGAAGCCGTTCCAGTAATAAGGCTGAATTTTGACATGAAGGTTGTCCATCACCTTAAGGTCGGCGGTGAAGGAAGCGATTTCGTTGATGAACGGGTTGACGCGCTGGGCATAGTAATTGCCGCGGCTATAGGCAAGCGGCGCCGTGCCATTAATGCTTTTGAAATCGGAGACCGCTCCGGGCGCCAAGCTCTGATTCTGCGCACCCGGGCCGGGTGGCTGTAGCGGTGCGAACTTGGATTCGTAATCCAGGGTCTTGCCGAACTGCGCAATCTGCGCCAGCGAAGCCGTGTTGATGCTGTCATTCACCGCATTGTTATAGATCGAAGAGACGCGGAACGTGCTGCCCTGCTCGGTTTCCCAGGTGCCGCCGAAATCGACATGCTCGCGATCGGCAAAGCCCGGACCCTTCCACTTGTCTGTCTGCGCCTTGGAGTAGGAGATGAAGAATTTCGGGCCGCCGTCGAACAGCTTGCCGGTGTCGCCACGAAGGAAGCTCTTGAAGAAGTTGAGCTCACCGGCCGACTGTACAAGTTTGACGCGGAAATAGTCGGTCGGCTCCTGCGGGATGATGGTGACCGCGCCACCGACCGCGCCGCCCTGGGGCTGGTCGGCGTCGGGGGCGCCCTGGTTCAGATCGACTTCCTGAAGGTTTTCGGCATCGACATATTCTTGCGGGAAGACTGCATAGTTGCCGCTATCGTTGACCGGAACGCCGGCGATGGTGAAGCCGATCTCGTCGCTATTGAAACCGCGGACCGAGAGCTGCCCACCGAACAGGCCGGTCGCGTCGGTCGATTGCGCATTGACGCCGGGTAGCCGACTCAGAATTTGGAACACGTTCGCGGTCGCCGGCTGCTGGGCAATCGCGGCCTCCGTGACGGTCGACCGCTGCTTGGGCGAGTCTTCTGGAATGATATAGCCGGCGCCGGGTGCCCGCTCCGGCGTGCCATCGACGTTGATCTGGCCGATATCGGTTGTCTGGGCGGCTGCTGGCATGATGAAGGCTACACTCGCCATCAATCCGGTCAAAAATGCACGGTTCGTCACTTATCCCTCCTAGGTTTTAACAGTCTTAGTTGTCAGGTCATCGAGTAATTGAGTTGCACCTTGAAACGGTGCGTGGATTCGCCTTTGAAGGCGCCCGCCGGAAAGGCGGGATAGGCCGCGCCGCGTACCGTGCTGAGCGCCGCGCCGTCGAGGATCAGCGAGCCCGATGAGTTCTCGATCTCGGCCTCTTTCATCGCCCCCGAGCGATCGACCACGATCCATACGTCCACGGCTCCGCGCGGACGCTGCAGGCGCGCCTCTTTGCTGGTCGGGTAATGCTTGATGCTCTCGAGATAAGCCTTGATCTGGGCTGTATAGGCATCGTTTTCGGCGGGCGTTGTCGGCGGGGGCGCGGCTTGGGCGACAGGGGGCGCGTTAACCGGCTGAGCGGATACCACTGCCGTTTCCTGGGGCGCGGCGATGGGGGCCGCCTTCGGCGACGGGGTCGGCTTTGGCGTAGCGCGCGGTGTGAACTGGGGGATCACCGGCATCGCGACATCCGGGGTCACTTCGGGCAGCTTGGGCAGTTCCGGCATCGGCGGCGGCGGTTCCACCGGCGGTGCGGCGATCGTCACGCGCATCGGCGGCTGCTCGTGCGTTTTCTTTACCGGCTTCGGCGTGTGGATGGCGGTCAATATGATCGCAGCCAGCAGCACGAAAATGGATGGCGCCGACGCAAACCAGTTTCGAGCGCGGTAAAGCGTCTCCATGGTCTCAGTTCTTCTTTTTCGCCGCGATCGAGATCGTATCGAAGCCGCTATCCTTCAGCGCATCCATCACATCGACCAGGCGCTGCATCGGCACAGCCTCGTCGCCGTTGATCATGATGTTCAGCGACTGATCGGGCTTTTGCATGGCCTGCAGGCGGGGCGTCAAATCGTCGAGCGTGACCAGCGCACCTTCAAGCTGGATCTCCCCGGTCTTTGCCAAAGTAATGACAGCATTCTTTACTGCCTTTGTTTCCTGAGCCTGAGATGATTTTGGAAGAGCGGTTTTAATTCCCAAAGCGGGAATGACATTGATGCTAATCAAGACAAAGAATACGAGAAGAAACATCATCACGTCGATCATCGGGATGATCTCGATACGAGCCTTTCTCGGTGTCTCTTCGGTCCAACGTCGCATGCAGCCTCCATCCGCCGGAAAATCCGGTCAGGCGATGGGCGGGACATAGCCGAAGTTCATGCTGCGATGCAACGATTTAAAGTCAAATCTATATAATAAAATCCATGAAGAGAGACAATAATGCCACATATTGACATAATTGTATGATTGTGTTATAAGGAACGTTCTACTGAACCAATGATAATAAAATATACATAAAATAACAATAATGTATATGTATCACCCGATGAGTCGATTGAGAATCCGGTAGATTTTTCCTGAGCTTTTTCTCCTTTGTTTTGCTATTGATGCCCCGATTCGTCGCCGCGGGCTGATGCGCGACGATTTCCGGTGCGGCAGGGGTATCCCGATATGGGCGAAAACACGTTGGTACTGACCCGGCGCGAAGCGGTTTTTTTCGTCGCCGTCGCCGTTGCGGCCCCGGGAATCGCACTGGCGGACTCCGATACACATCTTAAAGTGCGTCTGCTCGCGACCAGCGACCTGCACTGCTATCTCGAAGCCTACGACTATTATCACGACGCACCGGAGGACACGGTCGGGCTGGTGCGGATCGCGACATTAGTCAAGGCGGCGAAAGCTGAGTCGCCCAATGCCTTGCTGTTCGATAATGGCGATCTGCTGCAGGGCAACCCGCTGGGCGACTTGATCGCGATCGGCGGGCCGCCGGCCAAAGGCGCAGTGCATCCTGTCATCAAGGCGATGAACGCGATGGGCTACGATGCCGCGACCCCCGGCAATCACGATTTCAATTACGGCCTGGAATTCCTCGACGGCGCGATCAAGGGGGCCAGGTTTCCCTATGTGCTGGCCAATGTCGACCGCAAGAACGGCACGTCTTTATTGCCGCCCTACCACATCATCGAAAGACGTTTCACCGACAGCGCCGGCAAATCCCATCTGGTGAAGATCGGCGTGCTGGGCTTGGTCACGCCGCAGATCATGATGTGGGACAAGGCCCATCTGGAGGGGCGCGTCACCGCGGCGGACATCATTGAGCGCGCCCGCCGCTATGCGCCGGAGATGCGGGCGAAGGGCGCCGATCTGGTCGTGGCGCTGTGCCATAGCGGCTTCAATACACGGCCGGCAGAGGGCATGGATGAAAACGCCGCCTATTACCTGACCGAGGAAACCGGTGTGGACGCCATCATCACCGGCCATCAGCATCGCATCTTCCCCGATCCGTCCTACGCCAACATGGCCGACGCCGATGTGAATAGCGGCAACATCCATCAGCACCCGACGGTGATGCCGGGCTTTTACGGCAGCCATCTGGGTGTGGTGGATATCGACCTGGTCCAAGCCGGAAAGGACTGGCGGATCGTCGGGGCCAAGGCTGAGGCGCGCCCGATCTATCATCGCGGGGATCACGGCAAGATCACGCCGGCCGTCGCGTCCGATGCCGAGCTGGCGGCAATCGTCGCGGCGGATCATCAGCGCACCCTGGCCTATATCCGCCAGCCAATCGGCCGCACCACCCGCCCGATCAACACATTCTTCGCTACCGTCGGCCCCGATGCCGGCGTCGCCATCGTCAATACGGTGCAGCGCTGGGCGGTGGCGAAGGCCCTCAAAGGCGGCGAATACGCCAACCTGCCGATCCTGTCGGCGGCGGCGCCATTCCGGGCCGGCGGTTCGCCCGGGCCGGATTATTATACCGACATCCCGGCTGGCGAGATCGCGATCAAGAACGTCGCCGACCTTTATCTCTACCCCAACACGCTCCAGGCGGTACGCGTGAGGGGCGCGCAGGTGCGCGAATGGCTCGAGGCCTCGGTCGGGCTGTTCCGTCAGATCGATCCGGCCAATCCCGCGCCGCAGATGCTGGTCGGAAACGGGCCGAGCTTCAATTGCGATACGATATCGGGCGTCACCTACAAGATCGATCTGACCAAGCCTGCGCGGTATGACCGGAACAGCCATGTCACCGCGCCCGACAATCGGCGGATCGCCGATCTGGCGTTCGACGGCAAGCCTGTCGAAGACGATGCTCTCTTCATCGTCGCCACCAACAATTACCGCGCCAATGGCGGCGGCAGTTTCCCGGGTCTGGATGGGTCGAACGTGGTCCTGGCGTCGCCCGACATCATGCAGAATGTCATCGCCGACTATATCCGCGAGACCAAGGAAATCACGCCGGCGGCCGAACCCAACTGGGGCTTCGTGCCGATCGCCGACCCGGTCGAGGTCCGGTTCCAAAGCTCGCCCAAGGCCAAGGCCTATCTGGACCAGCATAAAAGCGTGCGCTGGATCGGGCCCGGCGAAAACGGTTTCGATCTCTACCGTCTCGATCTAAGCGCGGCGTGATCCCCATGCGATTCCCGATATCCGGTTGCCGCGCGGCCGGCTTGGCGTTGATGCTCGCGCTCGCAGCCGGGCCGGGCCACGCCCGCGAGTTCAAACCGGCGATCGTGTTCGACGAGGGCGGGCGCGACGACAGCTCGTTCAACGAGGCGGCGCTCAAGGGGGCGAACCAATTCAAGGCGGAAACCGGAATCGACTATTTCAGTGCCGACGCGACGACGCAAAGCGATCATGAAACCGCATTGCGCACCGTCGCGGGGCAAGGTGCGTCGATTATCGTCGCCGTCGGCGTCGCCTATTCAAAGGCGGTCGGCGTCGCCGCCAAAGAGTTTCCCGGGACGGAATTCACCGTCATCGATGGCGACGTCGGCGGACCGACCATCGAGTCGGTCACGATGCGCGAGCAGGAGGGTTCCTACCTCGTCGGCATGATGGCGGCGATGGCGTCGAAAAGCGGGAAGATCGGCTTTATCGGCGGTATCAACATGCCTTTGATCCGCAAGTTCGCGGCCGGATACAAGCTGGGCGCGTGGCGGATCAATCCGCATATCGAGATTCTGGAGGATCATGTCGGCGTCGATGCGCGCCCCTGGAACGATCCGGCCCGCGCGGCGGTGCTGGCGGCCGAGCAGTTGCGCAAAGGCGCGGATGTCATCTTCGCCGCCGCGGGCGCGAGCGGGCTGGGCGTTTATAAAGAAGCCAGCAAAGCCGGCAAGCTGGCGATCGGCGTCGATACCAACCAGAACGGCGTATTCCCCGGAAGCATGCTGACCTCAATGGTCAAGCGCGTGGATGTCGTGGTGGCTCACGCCTTCATGTCGGCGCGGGACGGCACCTGGTCGGCGGGAGTGAATAATCTGGGGCTGGCCAACGGCGCGGTGGGTTGGGCGCTCGACGACAATAATCGCGCGCTGGTGACACCGGCGATGCAGCAGCGGGTCGATCGCGTCGCCCAGGATATTATTGCCGGCCGGATTCACGTTTCCGACTATACCGAGCGCTGAAATGTCGTTCAGAGGAGTTTTCATGCCGTCTAAGCGCCTGTTCCTTTCGGCCGCTGTCGCGGGGCTGTGTTTCAACGCGGGCTTGGGATTTGATGCGGGGGCCGCCATCGGGGCGCCGGCCGCGCCCGAGGGTCTCGGGCAAGTCCAGCACATTGTCGTCTTCTATCTGGAAAATCGCAGCTTCGATAATCTCTACGGGCTATTTCCGGGCGCCGAGGGCTTGCAGGATTTGAGCAAGATCGCGCCGCAGATCGATAAAGACGGGGTGGTTTATGATCAGACGACCTTGCCCCGCGCGCTCAATAAAAGCCTTCATATGTATAAGGATGACGCGAAGCCGAAAGATCCCAAGGACGACTTGAAGCCGATCGATACGCGGGTACCCGCGGGCCTGCCCAACCAGCCTTTCAGGCTCGACGCCTATATCCCGCTGAGCGCCAAAACCGGCGATATGACTCACGCATTTTTCGCCGAGCAGCGCCAGATCCACGGCGGCAAAATGGACAGGTTCGTTGCCAACGGGGATTCCGGCCTGCTGCCGATGGGATATTATGATGGCTCTTCCCTGCCGATGTGGAAGCTGGCCCGCGAATTCACGCTGACGGATCATTTCTTCCATGGCTCGTTCGGCGGCTCGTTCATCAACCATTTCTGGCTGATCTGCGCCTGCTCGCCCGAGATCAGTCCCGAGGACTGGGCGGTGATGGATCAGAAAACGCTGCTGGCGGATCCCCCAGGCGAAAAGGTGGAAGATAAAGACGTCTGGGCGCGCAACGGTCATTTTTATGGCATCAATACGATGCAGAGCGTGTTCCAGCCGCACAAGCCAGGTACGCCGGGCGGTGAACTGCTGCCGCCACAGACACATGACACAATCGGCGACCGGCTGTCGGAAAAGAATATTTC
>JAQGIF010000251.1 GCA_028291345.1 Rhodospirillales bacterium
ATGCACGAATGGCGGGGTGCGCCGCAACCGCCTCGTGAAAACCGCTTGTTTGCCGGCCGGAAAACGCGGGCGAACGGCGTCCTGTGGATTCGCCACACTCGAACATCTACTATCCGCAACAGCGCGAAGGCCGATAAAAAGCGGGATCGCCATCAGACAAAAACGGGGAAAACATGCCGTATAGAGACCGCGCTGACCGCGCCAGTTGTTTCGTCATTTCGATCACACCCTTTACCGCCGACGGCAGCCTGGACGAGGATTTGTTCCGGGCCCATATGGGGCGTTTGGCGGCCGGCGGGATCGGCGTCTATGTCGGCGGCGGCGGCAGCGGTGAGGGCTACACCCTGTCGCGCAAGGACAATGAACGTATCTTCGCCATCGCGGTCGAGGAACTGAAAGGCAAGGTCCCGGTCCGCGCTATGGGAGTCGAGCCGCGTACCGCGGATCAGATGATCGAATTCCTACATCTGGCGAAAGAAGCCGGTATGGAGGCGGCCCAGCTTTACTCCCTGGATGTCGGTCACGGCCACGCGCCGACGACGCAAGAGCTCGACGCCTATTTCGGCGAGGTCATCGCCGCGGCGCCCCTGCCGGTGGTGCCGTCGACCCATCAGTCTGTCGGCTATCGCATCGCGCCCGAGCTGATTGTCGAGTTGGCGCAGGCGCCGCAGGTACTGGGCGTCAATTGCACCCATCCCGACCTCACCTATCTGGCAACCGTAATCGACGGCGTCTCCCCGAAAAAGGACGTCCATGTCGGCGGCCCGATGCAGGGCCTGACCGCGCTCGCTTTCGGCGGGCAAGGGTTCCTGTGTTCGGAGGGCAACCTCGCCCCGAAACTCTGCGTTTCCGTGATCGAACATTATAAGGCGAGTAACCTGGACGGTATGATGGACGCCTTCTCAAAAGTCGTTCGCCTGTCTGGGGGCCTGTATGGTTATGGCGGCATTCGCGTGACCAAGGCGGTGCTGAACCATCTCGGCCTCCCCGGCGGCTACCCCCGCAAACCCCGCCTGCCGGTAACGGACGACCGCCTTACGCGGTCATTGGCACTCGTGAAAAGCATGAATTTGCCGGAGCTGGAGGGGCTGTAAGCAACTCCAAATCGTAGGATGGGCAGAGCGAAGCGAAACTGATCAGCCGGATTGATGGTTTCGCTTCGCTCTGCCCATCCTACCAAGCCGCCTACTTAACCGTCGTAACCGCTGCGCCGACCTGGGTGCGGCCCATGTCGGCCATGTAGTGGGCGCCGGTGACGGCGGCGGCGAGGTCGGACAGCAGGAACAGGACCACATTGGCGATCTCGGCCGAAGTGGCGTAGCGGCCGGTGGGGATCGCGGCCTTGTAGGCTTCGCGCACGCCATCGGGGTCGTTCGGGTTGATCATAGTTTCGATCGAACGCAGCATTTTCGTGTCGGTCGGGCCAGGGCAGACGCAGTTGACGCGGATGCCCTGGCGCGCGACCTCGCCCGACACCGTCTTGGTCAGGCCGATCACCGCATGCTTGGACGATGTGTAAGCCGCCATGCGCGGCGTGCCGAGCACGCCGGCGGTCGATGACATATTAACCACCGAACCCGAACCCTGTGCGATCATGACGGGCAGTACATGACGCAGGCCGAGGAACGTGCCCTTCAGGTTGATCGCGATCACCTGGTCCCACACCGCTTCGTCATATTCCGCGACCGGGGCGATCTTGCCCTCGATGCCGGCATTGTTGACCAGGCAGTCGATCTTGCCGAACACGTCCAGCGCCGCCTTCACATAGGCCTGTACGTCGCCGCTCTTGCTGATGTCGGCGACCACACCCAGCGCATGAGCGCCCAGCCCAGCGGCAGCTTCGACCACCGCAGGGTCGCGGTCGACGATGACGACCTTGCCGCCATGCTTGAGGAAGCCCTGCGCGACCGCGTAGCCGATGCCCGTTGCGCCGCCGGTGACGACCGCGACCTTGCCGTTGAAATCCATGATGTCCCCTTTGCCGCACTACGATGGGCGATCTGCTTTGCCTGACAGGCCGATTGTCACCTAGAATGCAGCGGCTAGGCTGTCAACGACAGTGTCCGTCGCTACGAAGGATCGCGAAATCCCATGTGTCCCGCTGAAAACCCCGCCGTCAAAATCGCCGTCCTCGACGATTATCAGAATGTCGCCCTTTCGATGGCCGACTGGTCCGTCCTGCCGCGTGACGTGGAGGTTACCGTCTTCACCGACAATATCGCCGATCTGGATGCCCTGGTGGAGCGGCTACTGCCGTTCCAGGTGGTGTGCGCCATGCGCGAGCGCACCCGCTTCGACCGGGAGCTGATCGAGAGGCTGCCCAATCTGAAGCTGATCGCGACCACCGGCGCGTGGAACGCGGCCATCGACATGCAGGCCTGCGAGGAGCTCGGCATCACCGTCGCTGGCACCGGCGCGGCGCCGAATTCTACGCCCGAACTGACCTGGGGCGTGATCCTGGCCTTGCTGAGGCACATTCCGGCCGAGGTGAATTCGGTCCGGTCCGGCGGTTGGATGGTCGGGGTCGGCGGGGATTTGCGGGGTCGCACCCTGGCGCTGATGGGCCTCGGCAATATCGGGTCGGAGATGGCGAAGATCGGCATCGCTTTCGGCATGAAGATCATCGCCTGGAGCCAGAACCTTACCGAGGAGAAGGCGGCGGCCAGCGGCGCGCGGCTGGTCGATAAGGACACGTTGTTTCGTGAAGCCGATGTGCTGTGCATCCATACCGTGCTCAGCACCCGGACGCGCGGCATTGTCGGCGCTCACGAGCTCGGGCTCATGAAAAAGACGGCCTATCTGATCAACACCTCGCGCGGCCCGATCGTCGACGAGGCGGCGCTGATCGACGTGCTGGCCCGGGGTGCCATCGCCGGGGCGGCTCTCGATGCCTATGTGCCGGAGCCGTTGCCTGCCGGCCATCCCTTCCGCACTTCGCTCAACGTCCTGGCGACGCCCCACATCGGCTATGTGACAGAGGATACCTACCGCATCTTCTATGGCGAGACGGTCGAGAATATCGCGTCGTTCCTGGCCGGAAATCCGACACGGGTCATCGGGCAGGTGTTCAAGCAATATGCCTATACCGGCATCCGATGAGTCCACTCGACGACCCGCAGCATCGAGGCAAGACCGTCGTCGAGCGGGGGTTCGAGCGCGCGATCTTCATGAGCCGCTGGCTGCTGGCCCCGTTCTATCTAGGACTATCGCTCGCGCTGGCAGTGCTGCTCTACGATTTCGTCGTTCGGATGATTTATCTGGTGGAGCAGGCGCAGACGGGACCGCACGACATGATCATCATCGGCATATTGGCGCTGATCGATCTGTCGCTGATGGGCAATCTAGTGCTGATGGTCATGTTCGCCGGTTATGAGAGCTTCGTGTCCAAGCTGCATATCGACGATCATACCGAACGGCTGGATTGGATGGGACAGATCGGCTTCGGCGACCTGAAGCTGAAACTGATGACCTCGATCGTCGCGATCTCCGCTATTCGGCTGCTCGAGACCTTCATGGACATCGAGAATCTGGACAACCGGCAACTGGCCTGGACGGTCGGCATCCATGTCACCTTCGTCGTCTCCGGCCTGATCCTGGCGCTGATGGAACGGCTGATGCACAAATGAGCGCGAACCGGCTGAAGCTGATCGTCGCGGCGATCGTCATCGCGCTCATGGTGGCACTGATGTTGTGGTTCCCCAGCCACGCCCATCAGGCGGCGGTCCAGCGTATCATCGATCAGGCGGACCGCGACGTCGGGGCTGCCAAGGCCGCGGCCGACAGCGCAGCCACGAGCGCCGCAAAGGCGAAGGACGCTGCTCGCGACCTGCAGAACCGCCTGCCGGGCTCTTCGTAGCTGAACCAGGAGGCCAGGGCTGTCCTGAACCCCGCCGCCGCGATCGTCACCTATTGCCAATGAACGAGCCAATCTCTTCCGCGACCGCTGTCCTTACGCGGACGCCGGCGACCGGCGGGAATGGCGGATCGCACGCCTGATCGCGCATCGATTTGACCGAGCGCCGCCGGCCGCACCGGTTCGATTCCCGATCTTAGAATCCAGGGAATCAACGATAGAGCACGCGCGCCGAGCACGCGAAGCGCCTCGCGTAAATTCAGCCGGACCTGAAGGCCTCGCTGCCCTCCATTGATGAAGACATGGTCCTCGTCCAGTCACGCCTGTTCGATCACGGTCGGCATCTGCCGCTTCTGACCGAATGGCCTGATGCCGCCGACATGATGGCCGGTGATCCGCTCCGCAGTGGCCGGCTTCATCATCTGCCCCGTCTTGCCCCCCAAACCGGCCGCAAGTTTCTTCATCGAAACCTCCTGGTCGGACGGGACGAGCACACATACCGGCTTGCCGTCGACAAGCGGCATCAGGCTTTTCAGCACACGATGGGGCGGCTCATCCAGCGCTTCGGCGGCCTGCATTCCGATATGATGGGCATCAGGATTGTAGGCATAATGATGAACCCTAAAGGCGACGCCGGCGGCTGAAAGCGCCTGGGTCGCGCGGGTTTCCTTCGACATGCTTCCTATCCTGCTGCATTTCGCTTTCGGCCGGCCGGGACTGTTTACCGATACCTCTTGTACCGAACCGACACGATCGTTATCTTTCAGGGAATAACGGATCCGGGCCCCTCTGGTGAGGACACCGACTTGAAGTCGGTCAACCTTGCGATGTCGGATCGCCGTCGTCCTGCGCTGCTGCGCTTGGACCGGTTGATATTGCGGGCCCGTTCGATTCCAGAAAGCCCACGATAGACCGATCCAGAACTCCAGCGCGGTACCCGTCTCGTACCGACCAAGGAGTGTTGCGTGACCGATCGAACATCCTATGCCACCGGCGCCCAGCCTGTCGCTCAGCCCTGCACCGCCCGGACAAGGCACGATTGGCGGCTGGAGGGCCTGATCGCCCATCTTCCGAAAAGCATTCGGGCCGTGGTGCGGTGGCTGCGGCTGCCCTCTTCCAAATTCGTGCGCATACCAGCCGGCATTCTGCTGATCGCCGGCGGTGTATTCAGCATCCTACCCTTCCTCGGCATCTGGATGCTGCCTCTCGGCATCGTGCTGCTGGCCGAGGACGTTCCATGGCTCCGGCGCGTGACCGATAAGGGCCTCGATTGGATCGAACGCCGGCGGCCCCACTGGTTCAGCCATCCGGCGTGCTAAGCGCCACGCTTCCCGAATTTCAACCTATCGACAGGAGTAGAAAATGGCTTTCAATTCACCCGGCTTCCAACCATCGGGCATGCGCCCGACAACACGAGGCGTCATCGATGCCGACATCGATGTCGGCCTGCGTCAGTATATGCTGCGCGTTTATAATTTCATGGCGGCTGGCCTCGGCCTGACCGGACTCGTCGCGTTCATGGCGGTCAGCACCGGTCTCTATCAGCGCATTGCCGGTACTCCGGTCATGTGGGTGATCATGCTGGCGCCCTTTGCCGTGGTCATGTTCCTGAGTTTCCGCGTTCATAAGATGAGCCTGGGCGCGGCGCAGGCCGCGTTCTGGGGCTATGCTGCGCTGATGGGCCTGTCGCTGGCGGGCATTTTCCTGGTTTATACCGGGGCCAGCGTCGCTCGCGTCTTCTTCATCAGCGGTGCGACTTTCCTGGCGATGAGCCTCTATGGCTATACGACGAAGCGGGACCTGTCGCGGTTCGGCGCCTTCCTCATCATGGGCGTCGTCGGCATCGTGTTGGCCAGCCTCGTCAATATCTTCCTCGGCTCCAGCGGCCTGCAATTCGCCATCTCGGTGATCGGCGTGCTGCTCTTCACGGGCCTCACCGCCTATGACACGCAGCGCATCAAGGAGGTCTATCTCAGCACCGACGGCATCGAGATCGCCGGTAAGAAGGCGCTGATGGGCGCGCTGACGCTCTATCTCGACTTCATCAATCTTTTCATCATGCTGCTGAACCTGACCGGCCAGCGCCGCGAATAGTTGGGCCGCCAGTAACCCGCCCAACAGTAAATATCAACGGACGAAGGGATAGTCTCAATGGCGTGGCTGACTGACCCCCAGATTTGGGCAAGCCTGTTGACGCTGACCACGCTGGAAATCGTGCTTGGCATCGACAATTTGGTCTTCGTCGCGATCCTGGCGGGCCGGTTGCCGTTCCATCAGCAGGCTAACGGGCGCAGGATCGGGCTGGCGTTGGCGCTGATTACGCGCCTGCTGCTTCTCGCCTCGATCACCTGGATCATCGGCCTGACCCAGCCGCTGTTCACGGTGATAGGTCATGACGTGTCCTGGCGCGATATCATCCTGGTCGGCGGCGGGATGTTCCTCCTCTATAAGGGTACCAGCGAAATCCATGAGCGGCTGGAAGGCGAAGACCCGGCCAGAGACCAGGCGGCGGGCGGCCGCCACCTGTCGCTGGGCCAAGTCGTCACGCAGATCATGATTCTCGATATCGTCTTCTCGCTAGACAGCGTGATCACGGCCGTGGGCATGGCAAACCAGCTCTGGGTCATGATGGCGGCGGTTATTGTCGCCAGCATAATCATGCTGGCGGGTTCCGGCCCAGTCTCGCGTTTCATCGAGGCGCACCCGACGGTCAAGATGCTGGCGCTCAGCTTCCTGCTGCTGATCGGCATGACATTGGTCGCGGACGGTCTGGGGTTTTATGTGCCGAAAGGTTTCGTCTATGCAGCGATCGGCTTCTCCATGGCGGTGGAAGGCCTGAATTTGCTGGCCAAGCGGCGCAGGCAGGCGCGGTATCCTGGCGAGCGTGCGCATATCGCCGACAGCGCTATCTGACGGTACTGGCCATGAACGACGAGCGGCAGGTCGGGCGATCCTGGGACCGCAATGCCGGAAATTGGACCCGCGCCGTCCGCGACGGGCTGATCCCCAGCCGCCGGGCCGGGACCGACGAGGCCATCCTCCAGGCCATCGCCGAACGCGGTCCCAAGCGCCTCCTCGACGTTGGCTGCGGCGAGGGGTGGTTAATTCGTGCGGTGGTCGGGCGCACCGGCTGTGCCGCGGTTGGCATCGACGGCGCCGAGGCTCTGAGCGCGGCCGCACGCGCCGCGGACCCTGCGAACAGCTATTTGACGATGGATTACGACGCCTTCGCCGCCGATCCTTCGATCGGGATTGGCGCGGATTTTGACGTGATCGCGTTCAACTACTCCTTGTTCACGAAAGACATTGCTCCCCTGTTGCAGGCAGCGGCTTCGCGATTGACGCCTGAGGGGGCGATCATCATCCAGACGCTTCATCCAGGACCTGTCGGGGAGGAACAGGACGGCTGGCGCGTGGAGGACTTCTCCGTCTTTGCGGGCGAAGATTGGGCGGCGATTCCCTGGTATTTCCGCAGGCTGGAATCCTGGTGCGTGGTCCTGCGCGATGCCGGGCTGGATATATGCGAACGGCGCGAGCCGGCCGCGGACGGACGGATGTTGTCCTTGCTGATAATCTGCGCGCCGATCGCCTGTTAAGCGCGCAGGCCGTTAAGCCAGCAGCGGCGCTTCCGCAGGGCGGCGCTATAGCATTCGGTTTCAATGTGAATTCGATCTTGATGATTACAGAAAATAATATGTTAAATAAAAAATGATCATAGAATCAAAAACACATATGATTATGTTTTATCCAAATATTTTTAGAAAATATACGGTTTTATATTTTTTCATGACTCTATATCGGATTTGGTAACTCAGTCTTAACGGATACAAGCTAAAAGTAATTCGCGTCCATTTTACCGGGTGACCAAAAATATCTGGTAAGGCGTCAAAGAATATGCGCCGAAAATGCATTGTGGCGCGGACCTAGCCACGCTGCCGAACAGCTTGCCCATGCTGTTCGGAAACCTGAATGAGGGATCGATCTTGGCTTTTATCACTGTCGCGGCGTTCAGCGTGACCGCCGTCTTGAACACGCTTGGGGTGAACACCCACTTGGATTCCTTCAATTACGGCTATCAGAACCTCGCCGTCACCGGGGCGGCGATCAACTATTTGGGCTTCAAGAATCTCCGCGATTCTGCGCAGCATAGCTGGGATCTGACGCTGTGGCCCCAGGTCGCCAGCGCCACCGGCGCACATTTCGATGATTATATGGGCCAAGGCAGCCGGGCCCAGGATACTACCGACCTTACCTTTGTCAGCGCGTTGGCCAACCAGGGCATTCTCAATTTCGTCGAAGGCGGCAATGAAAACGACGATGCCTGCGCGACAAGTCAGGGGAATTCCATTTCCTGGACTTCGGCTTTCCAGATGCAGGTCTATTCGACCGGCCACGCCCTGGGCTTGCCAGTTATCAATATGAGCTTTGGCGCAGGTTGGACCGCTTTGAATAATTGGCACGGCAATTATGACAAGGTCGGCGACCTGTCGCCCTATGCCGATTACGGGAACGCGCACACCTATCCCAATTTAGGCGCGAACACGGACGGGACGATAAAGATGCTGAACGCCGACGCGAAGCTGGCGGCGTGGTCGCGACCGGTCATCACGACTGAGATCGGCTGGGACACGGCGAAGTTCGATCCGGTAAGCGCGGCCCGCTTCGCCCTTGATGCCGTCTTCGACGGGATCAAGGAAGGCGATGTCAAAATGTATTTTTATTCCCTGTTCGACGACGGCTCAGGAAAGTACGGCCTGATGAACCAGGACGGATCGCCCAAGCCGGCCGGCGCGGCGCTCCACAACCTAACGACGATTCTGGCTGATGCGGGCGCCCCGCGTTCCGGTTCGCTGAGCTATAGCCTCTCCGGCACAACGGCCAATGACAGCACATTGCTGATGCAAAAGTCGAGCGGCACCTTCCAACTTGTCGTCTGGAACGAGATCGACGCTGCACACATGGTAACCCTGGCCCTTCCCCAGTCCGCGGCGAAAATCAACATCTATGATCCGATCACCGGCAGCGTGGCGGTACAGAGGGCTTCGAACGCCGGGACGATCACATTCCGCGTGCCTGACCATCCGGTCATCGCGGAAATCGTCCCGGTCTCGCCCTAGTTCAGGGTTCGCGAATCCCGTCCTAAGCGACCAGCACCCCGCGCTTGGGCGCGGCGTTGTGCTGCTTCAGCACGGTATCGGACTGCGCCGCCACCTCCGCCAGCACGACCTCATAGCCCCATAGATCGGCTAGGTGCTGCAGCACCATACGCGTGTCCTTCTCTTCGGTCAGGATGCCGGAATAGACGCGGTGATGCAGGATCAGCTTGCGGTCGCCATCCAGGTCGACATCGACGACCTCGATCTCGGGCTCGTTCTGGACGACATCGAACTGGTTGGCCAGTTTTGTGCGGATGGTCTGATAGCCGCGCTCGTTATGGATCGCCTTGACGACGAGGTCGGATTTGCTATCGTCCGCCAAGTCGAAGAACTTCATCTTACGCATCAGTTCGGGGCTCAGGAACTGCCGGATGAAGCTCTCGTCGCGGTGATTAGCCCAGCCCTCCTTCAGCACATTGACCCAATCGCCGCTGCCCGCGATCTCGGGCAGCCAAGCGCGGTCTTCGTCCGTCGGGCTTTCGCAGACCCGCTTGATGTCCTGCATCATGCCGAAACCCATCGCATAGGGATTGATGCCGCCATAGCCGCGATGATCGAAGTCGGGCTGGAACACCGCGCCGGTATGGGACTGCAGGAACTCCATCATGGCTCCGTCATCCAGGAATCCGGTGTCATGCAGCCGGTTCATCACATGATAATGCACGAAGGTTGCGCAGCCCTCGTTCATCATCTTGGTCTGCTTCTGCGGATAGAAATATTGCGCGACGTGGCGGACGATCCGGAGGATCTCGCGCTGCCACGTTTTCAGCAGCGGCGCCTTCTTCTCCAGGAAATAGAGGACGTTCTCTTCCGGCAGGCCCAGCAATTGGCGGCGTTCGGACTCGGTGGTTGAACGGTGCGACCGCGCACTGGCCGGAATCGAACGCCAGAGTTCGTTATAGGACCGCTCCTGTTCGTCGCGCCGCACGCGGGCGCGCTGCTCCTCGTCGCGCAGGCTGTGGGTCTTGCGGCGGGGATAGCGGTTGACCCCCTGGGCCATCAGCGCATGGGCGGCGTCGAGCACCCGCTCGACCGCGTCCTCGCCGTACCGGTCCTCGCAGCGGGCAATATAGGTCTTGGCGAATTCCAGATAATCCAGAATGCCGTTGGCGTCGGTCCATTGCTTGAACAGATTATTGTTTTTGAAGAAATGGTTATGGCCGAAAGCGGCATGGGCGGTCACCAGGGTCTGCATCATCATGGAGTTCTCTTCCATGAGATAAGCGATGCAGGGGTTGGAGTTGATGACGATCTCGTAGGCCAGGTTGCGCAGCCCGTGGCGATACATCAGCTCGTCGCGCGCAAAATGCTTGCCGAACGACCAGTGCTTGTACATCAGCGGCATGCCGATCGAGGAATAGGCGTCGAGCATCTGCTCGAAGGTGATCACCTCGATCTGGCTGGGATAGACGTCGAGTTTGAGTTCGCCAAGCGCGATGTCGCTGATGGCGTCATAGGCACGGCGCAGCCCGTCGAAATCCCAATCCGGCTGGATGGTCTTGGGGCTGGCCGGAGTCACGAGGCTGCTAGGTGTCATAGGCGGCTCGCTGTGCTGGCTGCTGATCGCGGGCGAACAGTTCGCGGAACACGGGGAATATCTGGCTCCGCTCGCTGACCTTGCGCATGGCGATCGGGGAACCGGATTTGACCAGCGAATCATAGGTCCGCCACAGGTCGGTGTTCAGCTCCCGGCCGCCTTCGTCATTGACCTCGATATAGGCGAAATACTGGCACATGGGCAGGATGATCTTCTTCAGGAGAGCGGAGACCTTGCCGTTGTCGGTCGAGAAATTGTCGCCGTCGGAGGCCTGCGCCGCATAAATGTTCCACTGGTCGCGGGGATAGCGCGCGGTCACAACGCGCTGCATCTCCTCGAACGCGGTCGAGACGACTGTGCCGCCGGTTTCAGTACTGGTAAAAAAGGTTTCCTCGTCCACTTCCTTCGCCACATGGGTATGGCGGATGAAAATGACCTCCACATTCTTGTAGCGGCGGCTGAGGAACAGATAGAGCAGCTTGTAGAAGCGCTTCGCCAAGTCCTTCATATGCTCGGTCATCGAGCCGGACACGTCCATCAGGCAGAACATCACGGCGCTGGTCACCGGCTGCGGCACCATTTCGAACCGATTATAGCGGACATCGACCGGATCGATGAACGGGATGCGTTTGCTGCGGCGGCGGTGATCCTCCAGCTGCACGACAAGCTCTTCCCGACGGGCGATATCCTCGGGCGTTTCCGCCTCGGCCAGCCCGGCGAGCTCGGCTTCGAAGGCTTCAATCTCGGCCGGGCGTGGGCGCCTCAGCGCGATCCGCCGCGATACGCTGTTCTTCATCGTGCGCTTTAGATTGAGGTTCGAAACCGACCCGCTGATCGAGTGGCCCGCGCGCACCGGCGTGAAACTGTCCGACGCCTTCATCTGCTTGCGCAGCAGGTCCGGCAGCTCCAGGTCGTCGAAGAAGATGTCGAGGAACTCTTCCTGGGAAAGTGCGAACTGGAATGCGTCCTGTCCCTCACCATCCTCGGCCCCTTCCGAGCCCCTGCCGGCGCCGCTTTGCGATTCCGGCCGCTTGATCAGGTCGCCTTCCTCAAAGGTCTTGTTGCCGGGCAGCACATGGTCGCGCTCGCCATGCTCCCCCGAATGGTGGATCTGCGGCTCGCGCAGCCTGTCCGCCTTGATCCAGACCTTATCTTCACCGCCAAGGTCGGTGACGCTGCGCTCGCCTGTTGCCTTGCGTACCGCCTCGGTCAGCTCCTTGCGTGCCCGCCGGATGAAGCGCCGCCGGTTGGACAGGCTCTTGCCGCGAGGGTTGAGACGTCGATCGACGATATTCATGGGTTTGGTCCGATCACCCTGCCTGTTTGACGCGCATGTACCATTCGACCAGGCGCCGAACCTGCCGCTCTGTATAGCCGCGGGCGGTCATGCGCTCGAGGAATTCGGCATGCTTCCTCTCGGTCTCGACCTCTTTTTTGCTGCCGAAGCTGATGATCGGCAGCAAGTCTTCGACCTGGCTGAACATCTTCCGCTCGATGACTTCGCGGATCTTCTCATAGGAGGTCCAGGACGGATTCTTACCGTCGCGCGAGGCTCGGGCCCGCAGCGCGAACTTGACCACCTCGTTACGGAAGTCCTTGGGGTTGGCGATGCCCGCGGGCTTCTCGATCTTGGTCAATTCCTGGTTCAGCAGTTCCCGATCCAGCATCTGGCCGGTGTCGGGATCCTTGAAGTCCAGATTTTCGATCCAGGCGTCGGCGTAATCGACATAGCGGTCAAACAGATTTTGGCCATAGTCGTTGTAGGATTCAAGGTAGGCCTTCTGGATTTCATTGCCGATGAACTCGGCATAGCGCGGGGCCAATGTGCCCTTGATGAAATCGAGATATTGCCGCTCGGTCTCCTCACCGAACTGCTCACGCTTGATCGCCTGTTCCAGCACATACATCAGATGCACCGGGTCAGCCCCGACCTCGCGCGTGTCGTAATTGAACGTGGCTGAGAGCACTTTGAAGGCGAAGCGGGTGGAGATCCCGTCCATGCCCTCGTCGACGCCGGCGCTGTCGCGATATTCCTGCATCGACTTCGCGTTTGGCTCGGTCTCTTTCAGGTTCTCGCCGTCATAGACCCGCAGCTTGGAATAAAGATTGGAATTCGGGTGCGGACGCAACCGCGACAGCACGGCGAAGCGCGCCAGCATTTCCAAGGTCGCCGGCGCGCAGGGCGCAACCGCCAGCTCGCTGGTCCGGATCAGTTTGTCATAGATCCGCTGCTCCTCGGTCACGCGCAGGCAGTAAGGCACCTTCACCACGCAGATGCGGTCGATGAAGGCCTCGTTATTCTTGTTGTGCTTAAAGGTTTGCCACTCCGCCTCGTTAGAGTGCGCAAGGATGATGCCGCTGAACGGAATCGAGCCGATATTCTCGGTGCCGGTGTAATTGCTCTCCTGCGTCGCGGTCAGCAGCGGGTGCAGGATCTTGATCGGCGCCTTGAACATCTCGACGAATTCGAGCAGGCCCTGGGTCGAACGGTTCAATCCGCCGGAATAGCTATAGGCATCGGTATCGTTCTGGCTATAGAGCTCCAGCATCCGGATATCGACCTTACCGACCAGAGTCGAGATATCCTGGTTGTTCTCGTCGCCCGGCTCCGTCTTCGACACGCCGATCTGCCGCAGGCGCGACGGATGCATCTTGACCACGGTGAATTTGGAGATGTCGCCGCGGAACTCGTCCAGGCGTTTGACCGCCCAGGGCGACATCAGACCGGTGAGCCGGCGGGGCGGGATGTTGAACTGGTCCTCAAGCTCCGGCCCCATATGCTCAGGGTCGAACAGTCCGAGCGGGCTTTCGAAGACAGGACTGAGCTGTGTGCCGGCCTTCAGCACATAGATTGGCTCCTTTTCCATCAGTAGCTTCAGCCGCTCGGCGATCGATGACTTGCCGCCGCCGACCGGGCCCAGCAGATAGAGAATCTGCTTGCGCTCCTCGAGCCCCTGGGCGG
>JAQGIF010000279.1 GCA_028291345.1 Rhodospirillales bacterium
CACGTTCCCGGCGGCTAAGTGATCCGTAACGGTCCCGCAGCGTCCGCATCTCCGCCTCGTGACCAAGCGTGGAGCGGCTGTGCTCGATGGCATTCTGGATGGCGGTCAACAGTACGTCGTCGCTGAAAGGCTTCGTCAGGAATTCGACAGCGCCCGCCTTTATGGCCTGGACCGTCATCGGCACGTCGCCGTAACCGGTGATGAAGATGATCGGCATGTCGATCCGATCGACGGCGACGCGCTTCTGCAGATCGAGGCCGCTGAGGTCCGGCAGATTGACGTCCAGTATGAGGCAACTCGGAACAAGGGCTCTTGGGCGGGCCAGAAATTCCTGTGCCGACGCGAATGTTTCCGCCTGCCAGCCTGCGAAGCTGATCAGCAATTCCAGCGATTCACGCACGGAGACGTCGTCATCCACAACGAAGACGATTGGTGTGGCGTCCGACATGGGCGGTGCCCTCGGTTCGCGGTCAGGTGCAAATGTATACGCCTGAGTATGCACCAACATGGAGTGTCCCTCAATTCACGCGAAGCGCGGCGTCGAGAGCCGCGAGCAGCGCCGTGTCGCTGAATGGCTTGAAGAGGCACTCCACGGCGCCCTGTTCGAGCATACGTGGACGGACGGTCTCATCCGCGTGAGCGGTGATGAAGACGATCGGAATATCCTGCTGGCGCAGTGTCAGATTCCGCTGAAGATCGGGTCCTGACATGCCCGGCATGGCGATGTCGAGGATTAGACATCTGGTCTGGTCAACGCAATCGGACGCGAGGAACTCTTCCGCCGACGAGAACGCTCGGACTGCAAAGCCGAACTCGTTCAACAAGTCGGGCAGTGACTCGCGCACGGATTGATCATCATCGACGATCGACACAAGTGAACCTTTGACCATTACTATTTCCTCATAATGCGCTTGGTATTTGCCGCAGCAGCCATTCGAAAGCCGCCAAGAGGGTAGGTGCCCGCCGCACACTCGGGACTGCAAGGGATGGAAAATGAAAACGTGGCTCCCTGACCATCATTTGGAGCTGCCCACAGGCGGCCACGATGGCTCTCTATAATCGAGCGACTGACGAACAGGCCGACCCCCATACCGTTACTCTTGGTGGTGTGGAACGCCTCGAAAAGTTTCTCCGTGTCTCCGGGGTCAATGCCCACACCTGCATCCCGCACGCTCAGGCGCACATAATCACTTTGATCTCGTTCGGTCTTAACCACCAGCAGCCTCGGACGATCGTCGACGCCGCTCATTGCGTCCGAGGCGTTCAGGACCAAGTTAAGGACGACCTGCTGCAGCTGCACACGATCACCCGTCACGGGTGGGAGGTCGTCGGCAAATTCCGACCGCAGAATTACTCGATTCCTCCGAAGCTCATTCAGCGACAGTGAGATGACGTCTTGTGCAGCCTCATTCAGGTCCACCATTTCGGTCATAGCGCTTTTCTTTGCAAAGAGCGCGCGCAACCGCGTGATCACATCGGACGCCCGGTTACCATCACGAATCGTGCGCCGCGCGGTTTCACGCGCGCCGTCGACGTTCGGCGGATCGGCGGCCAGCATCCGCAAACAGGTGCTGGCGTTGGTGACGATGCCCGACAGCGGCTGATTGACTTCGTGGGCGATCGACGCCGTCAATGCTCCGAGGCTCGTGACCCTGGCCATGTGCGCAAGTTCCGATCGAATCTTGCTGAGTGCCTCTTCCGAGCGTCTGCGTTCCGTCACGTCCTGAATCGCGCCGACGAACTCAAGCTCTCCGTCTTGGCCCTGGGTCCGATGGAAAACCGTGTACAAATACTTGATCGACTGGTCAGGCATCACCAGCCGGTACTCGAATTCAAAGTCCTTGCCGTCTATTCGTGCCTGGTTAACCTTTTGATACAACATTGGAAGATCTTCCGGGTGGACCCGAGAGTCGGTTATCTCGGGCGTCAAGGGACCAGCCGGTTCGATCTCAAAAACGCGATAGACCTCTGCGGACCAGGTGATTTCGTTTGTCGCCACACGCCAGGAAAAGCCGCCCGTAGAGCTGAGGCGCTGGGCCTCGGCGAGAAATGCCTCGCTGCGCCTTAGCAGAGCGTCACTCTGCGTCCGTTCGATGGCAATGCTCGCGATTTTCAGGAACTGCTCGATAAGGGCCTGATCCCGTGGCGTAGGCGCTTTGGGCTCACTGTGATAGATCGCCAACGCACCTAAGACTTTGCCGAGGGTGGACGAGATCGGAGTTGACCAGCACGACCGCAACCCATGCGTCAAGGCCACTGGGCACCAGGGGTGCGCCGCCCATCGTGTCTCCGACGCGATATCAGCCACTATGATCTGTTGGTTCAGGCACGCCGCCATCGCGCACGGACCCGAATCGACGTTTACGGGTTGGCCGCCAATATAGGTCGTGAAGCCGGGCGGAAGGCTCGGTGCGGCTCCGTGCTCGAGGCACCTGCCGCTCCGATCGACCAATTCGACGCCACAGTAACACTCGCTGATTGTGCTTTCGACATGCTGGCAGAGCGCGTCAAGTATTACCGAAAGCGGATGCCCCCAGGCGACCATTTCGACCAACCGCTTTTCACCTGCGAGCAAGAGTTCTGCCCGCTTCCGATCGTCGATATCGGTTTGCAAATAGTACCAGAGGACAATGCGCCCTTCCGTATCCCGTAACGGGAAGGCGCTCGTGTGGAACCAGCGATAGACGCCGTTGGCCCCGAGGAGGCGAGCCTCAAAGTCCCACGGCTGGCCGGTTTCTTCCCCCCGCGCTGACACGGCACAAATAGATACGAGGTCTTCTGAATGAATTCTGTAGGTATTGGACTCAGATTTCAGCTCGTCGAGCGTCGTACCGAAATACTCCAGGGTTCGACGGTTGACGAGTTCGACCCCGATACCCGGTATCATGAGGGCGGCGAGGGCGGGAATGCTGTCGTTGATCGAGCGGAAATGGCTCTCGCGCGTAGACGGCGAAAGCCACCAATGTGTATGTTTGGCTTCCTCGGCTCGCCTCCGTTCCTCGATATCGGTGCTTATTCCGCACCATTTGACAACTTTTCCGGATGCGTCGGCTAATGGACAAAGACGGAAGAGAAACCAGCGATACTCTCCATCGGCTCGTCGCAGCCGCGCTTCAATTTCACCTGGCTGACCGGAAGCGAGAATGGCTCGCCAGTTTTCGACGAGCCCCGTCAAGTCTTCGGGATGGACGGCAGTCTGCCATCCGCGGCCAAAAGCATCATCAACCGGAAGGCCGGAATATTCGCACCAGCGCCGATTGACGAAGTCAACATGTCCATCGGGAAGAGCCGTCCAGAGCCATCCGGGAAGCGCATCGACGACGCTGCTGAGCTCGTTCTCCACTCCCGCTCCTTTCCATGGCAGTCGCCGTGAGACGAGGATGCGCCACTCTGCCGTCGAGCGTCCATCATACTTAGGTGTTGGTCTGCGATGAGACGAAGGCGGTCGCGCTTCTAGAGAAAGTAGGTTTGAATACGATTGTCGCATCGGGCTCCTGGCAATACCAAGGTATCGACGATACCAACGTCCAATAGATTCGTGTTCGTCTCCTGGCTCTATTGGCTCTGTACCTCGCCTATCTCGGAAACTTCCGAAACCAACACCAGGAGAACGATTATGTCGTTCGCACAGGGATTGAGAACCCGCTCCACGGCCAAACGCGCCGTAGCAGAATCGCCGCCGGTTAATGGGCCCAGTCGTCCCATGCTTTTGAGGGCGGCCGATCGTCACGAGTACGACCGCGACGCCGCCTGCCTTATTGGACCGGGGAGCGACGAGTTCCAGGCCGTGCGGTTCCGGCCGACGCGCGTAGCGAGCCGACAAACCGCCGCTTGGCGCGGCCTGAGCGGAGAGGTCATCCGGATCGCGAGTCAGGATTTCTTCGAATCCGATTATCACGGCCCTTGCCATCTCTTGATTCTCTACAGGCA
>JAQGIF010000280.1 GCA_028291345.1 Rhodospirillales bacterium
GCGCAGTAGGAAGCGCACAATTTTGGTCTAACGCCGAGGCACCCTCGACGTTCGCCGATACAGGAAAGTTGAATTGTCGAATAGGCCACTGATTTCTATCATCGACGATGATCAAGCTGTTCGCGAGCCAAACAAGGGCATGATGAGGGCAATGGGATATCTCGCGGAGACCATCGGAAGCGCCGAGGATTTTTTAAAGTTCGATCGTATGCGCAATACGGCCTGCCTGATTGCAGATGTGCAGATGCCGCAAATGAGCGGGTTGGATCTGCATCGCCGCTTGCTTGCGTCCGGCGTCTTCATTCCGACTATTCTGATGACTGCCTACCCCGATGACGGCGTTCGAGCACGGGCCCTCAAGGCCGGTGTCCTTTGCTATCTGACCAAGCCTTTCACCAAGGAAGACTTGCTCTCCTGCATCGATTCCGCTCTCGACCGCGGTGAAGCAGGAAGGCGTCGAAACGACAATTCGGCGTGATTGCGGTGCGGTCGCTTAAAGCCGGCAACACTCCCACGAGCAGTGCAAAAAAAGCCCCGCCATTAACGGCGGGGCTGAGGTCGGCCAGTCCAAGGAAGAAACCGGCCGTGGGGAAACGACAAAGAACTAGCACGCGAGCAATGGACCTGTGCATTGGCGCTTTGGATGGACTGGTTATCACTAGGGAAGAGGGAGATTAGATGCAGGTGTTAGCGTTGTACGCCTCTGAGACAAAGCCTTCTCGCCGAAGCCAGGAGGCGGCTCGCCCGCTCGCTTGCCGTGGAATAGAGTGCCAACCAAATGATATCCGCGCGAAATCAACTTCTAACCGGGATGCTTGGTGCTGCCGATCATGAGCAATGACATCCCTCTGCTCCGGCGTTTCGCCGCGCAATGCCTCCTCGGCGGCATTATACTGGCGCTGCTAACGTTTGTTTGTTTTCGGCTCGGGTTCAAACTTGGGACAACCGGCTTCGTCTATCTGACCGCGATCGTATTGCTATCCTTAAGAGGCAGCTTCGTTTCATCAGCCATTCTTTCCCTCGCTGCCATCGCATGCTTGAGCTATTTTTTCGCTACGCCAATTTTCAGCTTCAAGGTCAATCTTTCGCAAAATATCGTGCTTGTTACTGCCTTTTTGTCGACGACACTAATAGTAACCCGTCTTGTCACACGCGTCCGCAGGCAGGCAGAAGCTGCGTTCCAATCCAATGATGCTCTCAGACGCAGCGAGGCCTATTTGCATGAGGCTCAAAGACTTGGCCGTATGGGAAGTTGGGCGCAAAATCTTTCCTCGGGCGCCATGTCCGCCTCGCCGGCGTTGCTTCACCTCTTCGGCCGCGATCCCGATAAAGAGAAACCTACTGAGAAACTGTTTCGGGAGATTATTCACCCCGAGGATCGGCTCTTCGTCGAACAAGCGGTTACCCAGGGCAGAAACTCAAAGGCCGATTTTGGGTTCGACCACCGAATCGTTCTCCCGCACGGAACGATAAAACACGTCCACAGCGTGGCCCATCCTGTGATTGACGGCTCCGGCGATCTTGTCGAGTACATCGGCACGATTATGGACGTGACCGAGCGTAAGCAGGCCGAAGAGACTTTGCGCCAAGCGCAGGCCGACCTCGCGCATGCCAGCCGGGTCACCATCATGGGAGAGCTGACGGCCTCCCTCGCGCACGAAGTGAATCAGCCGATTGCCGCCGCCGTCATCAACGCCGGTGCCTGCTTGGGCTGGCTCGCGGGCGACACCCCGAATCTCGAAGAAGCGCGCGACGCCGCCAACAGAATAGTAAACGACGGAACGCGTGCAGCAGAAATCGTCACTCGAATCCGCCTGTTCTTCAAGAAAGGTACTCCGACACGCGAGTTGGTCGACATAGACGAGGTCATTCGGCAGACAATCGTCCTTCTACGCAGCGAGGCTACGCGATATTCCATCTCGATCCGGACATGGCTCGCGGCAGGTTTTCCCCAGGTAGTGGGAGATCACGTACAATTGCAGCAGGTCATCATGAATCTCATCATGAACGGCATCGATGCGATGAAGGATGTGGACGGCGCGCGCGAGCTTTCCGTCAGATCGCGGCTGGCGGACGGCGAACAGGTCATGGTGTCGGTCAGCGACACGGGCGTGGGGCTGCCCCCCCAGCAAGCCGATCAGGTCTTCAATGCTTTTTTCACCACGAAAACCCATGGAACCGGCATGGGGCTATCGATCAGCCGCTCAATCGTCGAGGCTCATGGGGGCCGGCTGTGGGCCGCCCCGAACGCCCCCCGCGGAGCGACCTTCCAGTTCGCGTTGCCGATTGAGGATGAGCCGATCGCCTGAGATGAATTGATTCCGGGACTCAAAACTACACCGTTCCTGGATTCAAATCGCCCTGGATCAAGCTGCAACTTGACCTCATCCTGCATCTGCCGGTAGTGAGCTTTGACATTCGCACGGCGCACGGACCAATCGTGCGAGACACCATATGCTGTTGAGGCGCGGTTCCTTGTTTGAACGCTAAGCCGCGGCTACGCTACTATCCACAAGTGTGATTGCACCGGGCGGTCCCGGCGCTGCGCCTTTGAATGATCGAGAAAGGAATGTCGCATGGCCGAGGAGCGAGCCGTCGTCTTCGTCATCGACGACGACGCATCCATGCGCGACTCCCTTCAGAGCCTGGCTCGTTCAGTCGGTCTGGAAGTCCATTCGTTTGGTTCGACTCAAGAGTTTCTGCAAAGCAAGCGGCCCGACGCCCCAGGCTGTCTCGTGCTCGATGTCAGATTGCCTGGTGCGAGCGGCTTGGATTTTCAGGATGAACTGACCAGTTCGAACGTCCATCTTCCCATTATTTTTATCACCGGATATGGCGACATTCCGATGACCGTGCGGGCAATGAAGGGCGGCGCGATCGAATTCCTGACCAAACCGTTCCGCGGCCAGGACCTGCTCGATGCGATCGGGCAGGCAATCGAGCGAAGCCGCACCAGGCGTCGAGATGCGGCCGTTATTGCGGAACTTCAGGAATGTTACGAATCTCTGACAAGCCGCGAGCGGGAAGTCATGGCAATCGTTGTCACTGGCCGGCTGAACAAGCAGATTGCCGCTGATCTCAATGTGGGCGAGGTCACGGTGAAGGTTCATCGTGGCCAGGTCATGCACAAGATGCGCGCGAAATCGCTGGCGGAGCTTGTCCGCATGGCCGACAAGCTCGGCATCCCCGTACCAAAATCCTAGGCGACCATACCTGGGTATAGTTGCCTCTATCCTTTCCGTCATCCGATCTTCCCTGACAGTTCACCTGAAAAACACGCAGGTGCAATAGCCCGCATCGGCTAAGCCGCACTACCGTCAAAGGCGATCCTCCTAAATGGACCACTGGTCCGCCAGCGGCAGGAGCCTCATACGTCAGACGGGACGATGGCAGATGATGAACAACTCAGCGATAAGGTCGACCGCACTGCAATCTATTCCCGTTAATGGGCCCAGTCGTCCCATGCTTGTGAGGGCGGCCGATCGTCAAGAGTACGACCGCGACGCCGCCTCCCTTATTGGACCGGGGAGCGACGAGTTCCAGGCCGTCCGGTTCCGGCCGGCGCGCGTAGCGAGCCGACAAACCGCCGCTTGGCGCGGCCTGAGCGGAGAGGTCATCCGGATCGCGAGTCAGGATTTCTTCGAATCCGATTATCACGGCCCTTGCCATCTCTTGATTCTCTACAGGCA
>JAQGIF010000328.1 GCA_028291345.1 Rhodospirillales bacterium
TGCACATGATCGGGCAGCAGGGCCGGCAGGTCGCGCACCACCGGTCCCTTGACCGATCCGACATCGCTGACGATCGCACCGGGTTTCAGCGCCGGCGCGATTCGCGCGGCGATATCGGCATAGGTGCTCAGCGGCGCGGCGATCACGACCAGGTCGGCATCCCGGACTGCGGTGGCGGCATCCTCGGTCACTTCCTCGGCCAGCACCAAACGGGTAATGGTCGCGCGGGCATCGGCGCTGGCGTCGCAGGCCACGATAATCCGCGCCAGCCCACGCGCCTTCACGGCCCGCGCCAGCGACGAGCCGATCAGGCCAAAACCGATGATCGCGATGCGGTCGAAGATCGGCGCGCTCATGGCCGGCTGCGCCGTTCGTTCTGGAACAGGAAGGCTTCGATCGCGGCGACAAGCTGCGCCAATTCTTCTTCGGTGCCGATGGTGATGCGCAGGCAATCCGGCAGGCCATAGCTGCCCATCTGCCGGATCAGCACACCGCGCGATTTCACGAACAGCCGCACCTCCTCGGCATCGTGCGGCAGCAACGAGACCAGCAGGAAATTAGCGACGCTGGGATGAACAGTGAAGCCCAGCGCGCTCAGCGCGTCGGACAGCCAGGGCCGCCAGCGGTCGTTATGCGCCTTAGAAATCGCGAAATGCTCGGCATCGGCCAATGCCGCAATCCCAGCCTCCATCGCCGGGGCGTTGACGTTGAACGGCTGCCGCACCCGATTCAGCACGTCGGCGATGGCGGGCGGGCAATAGGCCCAGCCCAGACGTGCGCTGCCCAACCCATAAATTTTCGAGAATGTGTGAGTCACGACGATATTGGGCCGGTCGTGAACCCACTCGTGGCCGGCGACATAATCCGCCCGGTCGACATATTCGGCATAGGCCGCGTCCAGCACTAGTAGCACCGTCTCCGGTAAACCATCCAAGATCCTCTCGATCTCGCCCTTGGGCAGATACGAGCCGGTCGGATTGTTCGGGTTGGCAAGGAAGATCATCCGGGTGCGCGGCGTCACCGCAGCCAGCAGCGCGTCGACATCGGTGGTCAGGTTCTTCTCCGGTACTGCCACCGGCACCGCGCCGACACTGCGCGCCACGATCGGATAGGCTAGGAACCCGTGCGCGGAATAGAGGACCTCGTCCCCCTCACCGGCATAGCTGCCGGTCAGCAAGGCGAAGATCTCGTCCGAGCCGGTGCCGCAGACGATGCGCGCCGGGTCCAGCCGGTGATGAGCTCCGATTGCGTAACGTATCGCCGTCGCCGCACCATCGGGATAGCGGTGCAGTTCGGCGGCCGCCCGCATATAGGCCTCCACTGCGCGGGGGCTCGGCCCCAGCGGGTTTTCATTCGACGCCAGCCGCGCCGGCTTGGCGAAGCCAGGCACTTTCGATTCGCCGCCGACATAGGGGGAAATGCCGAGTATTCCCGGCTGGGGAATGGGGCCTGCCATCTTCATCTCTAAATCTCCGGCCTAATTCTTGCCGGTATTGCTCGAAAGCACCAGTGGGCGGGCATAGCCGCCGATCACATGCGCGTCTATCAGCGCGGGGCCGAACTGCCCGGCCAACGCCTTCATCGCCGCGTCGTCGGCATTCACCCCGTCCGCGACCTCGATGACATGGAAACAATTCTCCGGGTCGGTCTCCATGGTGGCGAGCGAGACCGCATCGGCGAAGCCGGCTGCGGCCACGCCGCTCATCACCCGGCTGCGGCTGGTGCGCTCGCCGAGCCGGATGGCGACCAGGCTCGCCTCGAACTCGGACAGGTCACGCGCCCAGCGTGCCACGACCAGGGCCTGCTCGCCATCGCCGTCCTGGATGAACGGCAGGCGCGAGACCACCTGTGGGGTCTTCTTGTCACTGCCCATCAGTAGCGGCCACCAGGATTCGTCCTCGCCGTCGGCCGGTACCGCCATGATGGCAATTTCGACTGTGCCTTCTGCCACCGCCCGGACGCAGGCCGACGCGGACGGCATCACGCTAAGCGCGGTTAGGCTGCCATAATGGTCGCGCGCCAGACGAATCAGCCGGTCATGGCCGACGGGCGCGTGCACCGCCCCCGAAAACGGCTGCTGCATATGGGTAAAGCCGCCCATCATCTCACGCCAAAGACACACCAAAGCGGATAGTGGGAATGCCCCCTGATGTTTCGCGGCGAGGCGGCGTAGTATCGTGGCCTCGCGGCCGGGGCGAAGCGCCGGCCCGGCGTGCTTCTTGATCTTACGGATATCCTCGACGATTGTGCCCCGTTTCACGATCAGATCGTGAATTGCGGCGTCGATTGCGTCGATGTCCTGGCGAAGAAGGTCCAGCCGTGGTGTTGGAGAAGACATTATATGATCTGTACTGAGGCGGTGCGGAGGCAAAATAGGCTACCTGTACGTGTAGCTGTCGCCTCGGCAGTACGCAAAGGCAAAACAATGGTTATGCAATGAGTTCACTATTTGCCAATCCGACCAGCGACCCGGCGATCCCTCCCCTGGGTCAAGTGATGGTCCTGTCGGCCGATCAGCCGATGCGGCTCGATAGCGGGGCGACCTTGGGGCCGTTCACGCTCGCTTATCAGACCTACGGGACCCTGAACGAAGCGAAATCGAACGCGATCCTGGTATGCCATGCGCTGACCGGCGACCAATATGCCGCCGGCCCGCATCCGATGACGGGCCGTCCCGGCTGGTGGTCGACCTTGATCGGACCCGGCAAGCCGGTCGATACCGAGCGCTATTTCGTGATCTGCCCTAATGTGATCGGCGGCTGCATGGGCAGTTCCGGCCCGCGCGAGATCAATCCCGCGACCGGACAGGTCTGGGGCCTGAACTTTCCCGTCATCACGATCGCGGACATGGTGCGTTCGCAAGCCCTGCTGCTCGACGCGCTCGGAATCGACCGGCTGTTCGCGGTGCTGGGCGGCTCGATGGGCGGCATGCAGGCGCTTGAATGGGCCACCGCCTACCCCGAGCGCGTCTTCGCCGCCATCCCGATCGCAACCGCCGCGCGCCATTCGTCGCAAAATATCGCCTTCCATGAGGTCGGGCGCCAGGCAATCATGGCCGACCCGGACTGGGCGGCGGGCGCCTACCACGCAGCAGGCCGCAACCCGTCGCGCGGATTAGCGGTTGCGCGCATGGCGGCGCATGTCACCTATCTGTCGGAAACTGCCTTGCACCGAAAATTTGGCCGCAACCTGCAGGACCGCATCGCCGTTACCTATGGCTTCGATGCCGATTTCCAGGTGGAAAGCTATCTGCGTCATCAAGGCTCGACCTTCGTCGATCGGTTCGACGCCAATTCCTATCTCTATATCACCCGCGCGATGGATTATTTCGACTTGGCGGTTGAGTATGGGGGCCAGTTGGCGAACGCCTTCGCGTCGTCGCCGGTCCGCTTTCTACTGGTGTCATTTACCAGTGACTGGCTTTTTCCAACACCGGAGTCGCGCGCCATTGTGAAGGCGCTGACCACCGGCTCGGCCTCCGTCTCCTTCGTCGAAATCGAGACCGATAAGGGGCACGACGCCTTCCTGCTGGACGAGCCTGAGCTGTTCCGTATCGTCCAAGGTTTCCTGGACGGCTGCGCTGAGCAATATGGTCTTGCTCAACGCAGCAGCGCACAGCACGCCGAATCTAAGGGCCCCAAGCCCCGCCGCGGCATCCGCGCCGACTTGAAGCTGATCGCCGACATGATCCGCCCCGGCAGCCGCGCGCTGGATGTCGGCTCTGGCGACGGCGAGTTGCTGGAGCATTTGGTTCACGACAAGGGTGTCGATGGGCGCGGGCTGGAGTTGGATCCGGACGGCGTGCATCTGTCGCTAGCCCACGGCATGGCTGTGATCCAGGGCGATGCAAATACCGACCTCCAGGCCTATGCCGACGGCGCCTTCGACTATGTGATCCTGTCGAAGACCCTCCAGGCGATGCACGATCCGCGCGCGGTGCTGGAGCATCTGTGCCGCATCGGCCATCACGCCATCGTCTCGTTCGAGAATTACGGCCATTGGCGCACTCGTCTGTCGCTCATGCTGCGCGGCCGCTCCCCCATCGACCGCGACCGCCCCAATCACTGGTGGGAATCCTCCAACATCCACCCTTGCACGATCGCCGACTTCCTCGACCTGACCGAGGCACTGGATATCGAAATCGAGGAGACCGTAGTACTGGGCCCTGCCGGCCGCGTCGCGAAGAGCACGCGGCCAACGACCTCGGCGAATCTGTTCGGCGAGCAGGCAGTGTTTCTGCTGAGGCGGCGGCGGTAAATACGCATCGTTGATTTCTGCGTGGGTTGCCCTCTCATCCTATGGATGCGCTACGCGCCGCTTTGATCGACGGTGAGAATAGCGGCGCGTCTATGCCGTCCGATTTCGATGCCTTCATCGCGCGGACGCGTGAGGCCGAAACGCCCGCGCGATGAGCGGTTATGTTCTTTCGCCGCTTGCCAAGGCTGCTATCGAGGAAATCTGGAACTATATGCTCTCGCACTGGAGTGTCAGACAGGCCGAAATTTCCATTCGCCAAATTCAGGCTGCGATTGAAACCCTCGCCGCCGACGGCATGATCGTCCGCTCCAGAGAGACGATCTGAGCGCGATACCGGAAACATCCGGTCAGCTCGCATGTCATTTTATATGCGCAATCCCAGATGAGGTCGGTGTCGTGCGTGAAAGCCAACGCATAAGCTAGTTGGTTGGCGGCATGGATCTTTCGCCTCGCACATCGGTCTTGTTTCTCTAAGACCGCATCCCCTTCGGCTCAACCACCGGCCGGGGAAATGCGAGCCGCCGGCGTGCCGGCGCAACGGCGGCCGGACCACTGAGGGCGTAGATCTGCTTCGTCGCCTCCACGATGGTCACTCCGGCGAAGGTCGAGAACCAGCGGTTGCCCACCCGTTCCCAAGCGGGCGCGGTCGATAGCATGAAGCGGGAGCGGACCGGCGGAATATAGAGTGCCCCGGTGGAGCGCTCCGGCACGAACAGATTGTCGCGCAGCATGAGGTTGAGCTGGCTCTTCGAATAGGGGCTGCCATGGCCGAATGGCGTGCGATCGGTCATCGACCATAGGCCGGAGCGGTTGGCCGCGACGATCAGCAGCCGGCCGCCGCTCGCCATCACTCGCCAGATTTCGCGCAACATCTGCCGGCTATGCTCTGTCCCCTCCAGCCCATGAACCACGAGGACCCGATCGAACGACAGGTCGTCGAACGGCAGGCTCGCTTCATCGGAGAGCGTAACCAGCCCCGGCCCTTCGCGTGGCCAGAACACGACCCCTTGCGTCGCGGGCATCACGGCGATGCCGCGCTCCACCTCGCTGATGAAGGGCCGCAGATAGGGTGTGGCATAACCTATCCCGAGCAGCGACTGGCCGGTCAGGTCGGGCCAGAATCCGCGAATCCGCCGCTTGAGCTGACGCAGCGCGACCTGCCCCAGGCTGGTCCGATAAAATTCCCGCAGATCGACGACGTCGCGATGCATCAGTTCACATCAATGGCGGAAAGACATGCAGCCCGTCATCGCCCAGCGACAGATCGTGCACACCGACAACGGCCTTCACCGGCAAATCGGCATAGAGATGCGGAAACAGGTCGCCCGAGCGCGCAGGCTCCCAGCGCCAAGGGCCGGTGCCATCCTCCGCGACGACGATCAGTACCAGATCGGCCTGTCCAGGGCGGTGCCGGCGCGCGCTTTCCGCCACTTGTTCGGCGGTCGAGAAATGCATGAAGCCATCGCGCCTGTCGTCCGCCGAGCCGCGATAGAAGCCGTCCGTCTCGGCTTGGTCCCAGTCGGAACGGCTGGCCATATGATACAGAAATCGGCTCATAGAAGGTCTCTCAGCATGGCGACCAGAGGAATATCCGCGGGCGGCATCGCATAATCCGCTAGTTGACCTACGCGCACCCAGGCCAGCTTCTGCCCCTCGCAGGGCCGCGCGATGCCCTGCCACACCCGGCAGACATAGAGCGGCATCAGCAGGTGGAAGTCCGGGTAGGAATGCGACGCGAAAGTAAATGGAGCCAGACATTTCGCATCCGTCTCGACGCCAAGTTCTTCCCGCAACTCACGAATCAGCGCCGCCTCGGGCGTTTCGCCCTGATGTACCTTGCCGCCGGGAAACTCCCATAGCCCCGCCAGATGCTTGCCCGGCGGGCGCTGCGCCAGCAACACGCGCCCATCGGGATCGACCAGCGCCACGGCGGCGACCAGCAAAATCGGCATGGTTACGTCCTGATCCATCATGGTCCCTGCCATGTCGAGCGCTTCAACGCAAAAAGCTCGGTATCCACCCGCCCCCGCTCGACCGTGTCCTCGACCTGCCTGCCGACGTGCCGCAAACCGGCTTTCTCCAGAACCCGAATTGAGCGCAGATTGTCCGGCAGGGCGTTCGCCGTCACTTCTTTTAGTTTCAATATGTCGAAGGCGAAGCCGATCATCGCGACGGCGGCCTCGGTGGCATAGCCTTGGCCCCAATAATCCTCGCCTAACCAATAGCCCAGCGCTCCGCTGGATCTGTCGCCTTCGAGCGACAGGTCCATGCTGCCCATCAGCGCATGGCCGTCGCGCAACGTAATCAAGAATGGCCACCCGGCCCCGACCGCGCGTTCCTCCGCCGAACGCGCTATCCAGGCGGCGGCATGTTCCGGCCGAAAAGGAAACGGTACGCGCACCACCCAGTGGGCGACATTCCAGTTCCCCAGAAGCGAGGAAATCTGTGAGGCGTCGGCAGCGGCGGGGCAACGCAGGACTAGACGATCCGTATCGATCCTGGTGCTAGAAACGACGCGTATACGAGGTTTAAGCCCGAACATTCTCATGCTGCCGCCGATAGCGGCGCGCGGCCCGGTCTCGACCTGCCCAGTCTAGCTGCGATAGCTTCCATTGATATCGATGTAGCCATGAGTGAGATCGCACGTCCAGACAGTGGCTTTGCCTTTGCCGATATCGAGATCGATCTCGATTTCGATCTCTTTGCCCTTCATATGCTGCGCCACCGGCGTCTCGTCATATCCGTCGACGATTTGGCCGTTGCGGGTGATCGGCACGCCGCCGATCGCGATGCCGAGCCGGTCGCGGTCCGCCCGCTCCCCCGCCTTGCCGACCGCCATGACGATGCGGCCCCAATTGGCATCTTCGCCGGCAATGGCCGTCTTGACCAGGGGCGAGTTCGCGATCGCTAGCCCGATGCGCCGCGCGGCGCCGCCCGATGTCGCGCCCCGCACCTTGATCGTGACGAACTTCGAGGCCCCCTCGCCATCGCGCACGATCAGCTGTGCCAGCTCGATCATCGCAGACTCGACGGCCCGGCGAAAATCCTTGAGGTGCTTGTCGTCGGCCTGCGTGACCGGCTTATGCTTTGTGGCGCCGGTCGCTGCGAACAGCACCGTATCGCTGGTTGAAGTGTCGCTGTCGACGGTTATGGAGTTGAACGAGCGCTTGACCGCCCGGTCGACGATCGCCTGCAACACGTCCGCAGGAATGGCGGCATCGGTAAACAGGAAGGCCAGCATCGTGGCCATGTCCGGCGCGATCATCCCCGAGCCCTTGGCGATGCCGTTGATCGTCACGCGCGTTTCGCCGATCGCGACCGTGCGCGTTACCGATTTGGCAAACGTGTCGGTGGTGCGGATCGCCTCCGCGGCGTCTTTCCAGCCGGTCGCCCTCAAATTCTTGGCGATGTCAGGCAGAGCGCGGGAAATGGCATCGGGCGGCAAAGGCTGGCCGATAACCCCCGTCGAGGCAATAAATACTTCATCCGGCTGGCAGCCGACGACCGCCACCGTGCCTTTCACCGTCGCCGCGACCGTCAAGTCCCCGGCATTGCCGGTGAAGGCGTTGGAGTTGCCCGAATTGACCACGATCGCGCGGGCCTTACCGCCTTTCAGCGCCTTACGGCACCACTCGATCGGCGCGGAGGGACACAAAGACCGGGTTAAGGCACCCGCGATCGTCGTGCCGGGCGCCAATTCTGCCAGCATCAGATCGCGACCACCGTTCTTTTTGAGACCGATGGCGGTGCCGGCGAGCCTAACGCCGGCGACCTTGGGCAATACCGGTTGGGTGGCCGGCGCAAGCGGCGAGACCGGAAGCGCGGCCATCGCGGCCCCTACTTCTTGGCGGGCGCCGGCGGGGCCACTGTCGCTGGTGCGGGGGGCGCAGCCGGCGTTGGCGCCGGAGTCGGGGTGGCGGTCACCGGTGGAGTGTCCATCGCGGGAGCCGCCGGTTTATTGACGACCGGCGTGCCATCGGGATTGAACTTCTCGATCTTGGCTTCCTTATGCATATCCTCGACGACCTTGCGCTCCTCATCCTGCAGGACGAGGCCGCTCAATTGCGGCTTGACCTGCTCAAACGCAGGCAGAGGTTGTGTGCGCTTGTCGAGAACCTGAATAACGTGCCAGCCATATTGCGAATGGACCGGCTCGGCGGAATACTTGCCCTTCTCCATCTTGAAGGCCGCGTCGGCGAATTCCGGGACCATCTTGTCCTTCGTGAAATAGCCGAGATCGCCGCCGCTCTCGCCCGACCCCGGATCGGTCGATTTTTCCTTGGCCAGCTTTTCGAAATCACCACCCTTGTCGAGTTGCTTGATGATGTCTTTTGCCTCGGCCTCGGTCTTCACCAGAATGTGGCGCGCATGTACCTCTTCCGGCGGCGTGACCTGCTTGACCAAGTCGTTATACTTGGCTTTCAGCACGTCGTCGGTGATGCGGGCCTTGGCGTTACGCTCGAGATAGGCCTCGGCGATCGTCGTCATCTGGCTGTTCCGCAGGCGCTGGGCGACCAGCGGATCCTGATCGAACTTCTCGGCCGTCGCCTTTTCGTCGGCGAGCTTGATGTCGATCATACGGTCGATCACGCGCGTCTGAAGATCGGCGGGTGACATCTGCTTGGCCTGATCGCCCAGATCGGCGATGAAGGCATCGACTTCGGATTGGTAGATCGGCTCTCCGTTCACCTTCGCGACGACCGGACTTTTCGCGATAGCGGCGGGGACGGCCATGGTCGATATCGTCCTGCCCGGCGCAGAAGCGCCTTGATGGCCAAAATAATACCCGCCGGCAGCCGCCGCAGCGGCAACGACGACGACAACGATAGCGGTGGATGAGGAGGAAGCCATGATGAGGATAGACGCTCCAAGACGGGGGGATCTGCCTTGCCGCAACCTTGCGCGGCCCTGAATCCCGAGACGGGCGCATACTACACGTCGTCAAGCCGCTTACAAGCGTGGCCTTAGGGGCCGATTGATTTGCCGAATATGGCCCGGTTTCGTTGACAGTATGGGGCTGCCCCCTTATCTGACGGGGGTTCAGAACTCTTGTAAAGACGAGCCCGGAAAAAGCCGGCTCGGGCGAGGAATTTCAATGTTCGCTGCGGTCGCCCGCAAGCTTTTCGGCAGCGCCAACGACCGGGTCGTCGGCAGCCTCCGCTCAGCGGTTCAAAAAACCAACGCACTGGAAGCCCAATACCAGGTGATGTCGGACGACGAGCTGCGGGCCCAGACGGAGGTGCTCCGCGCCCGTCTCGATGCCGGCGAGACCGAGGACGATATATTACCCGATGCCTTCGCGGTGGTCCGCGAGGCGGCGAAGCGGACATTGGGCCAGCGACATTTCGACGTCCAGCTCATGGGCGGCATGGTCCTTCATAACGGCAAGATCGCTGAAATGAAGACCGGCGAAGGCAAGACTCTTGTCGCGACCCTTGCGGTCTATCTCAACGCCCTCCCCCGCAAAGGCGTCCATGTCGTCACGGTCAATGATTATCTGGCCCAGCGCGACAGCGGCTGGATGGGACAGGTCTATCGCTTCCTGGGCCTTACCGTCGGCTGCATCGTCAACGGGCTGGACGATAATGAGCGTCGCGACGCCTATGGCGCGGACGTGACCTACGGCACGAATAACGAGTTCGGCTTCGACTATCTGCGCGACAATATGAAATACCGGCTGGAAGAGATGGTCCAGCGGCCATTCCACTATGCCATCGTCGACGAAGTCGACTCGATCCTGATCGACGAAGCGCGCACGCCGCTGATCATATCCGGTCCGTCGCAGGATTCCTCCGAACTGTATCAGCGCGTCGACCGGCTGATCCCGGGCCTGGCGACCGACGATTACGACAAGGACGAAAAGCATAAGACTGTGGCGCTGAACGAGGCGGGCACCGAACGGATCGAGGAACTGCTGCGCGAGGCCGGCCTGCTGGAAACCGGCACGCTTTACGACGTGCATAATGTCAGCCTGGTCCATCACGTGAATCAGGCGCTGCGCGCACATAAGCTGTTCACACGCGACGTCGACTATATCGTGAAGGATGACAAGGTCGTCATCATCGATGAATTCACCGGCCGCATGATGAGCGGACGGCGCTATTCCGAGGGGCTGCACCAGGCGCTTGAAGCCAAGGAACATGTGACGATCCAGCAGGAAAACCAGACGCTGGCCTCGATCACGTTCCAGAATTACTTCCGCATGTATCCCAAGCTGGCGGGCATGACCGGAACGGCGATGACCGAAGCCGGCGAATTCTCCGAGATCTACAAGCTGGACGTCGTCGAGATGCCGACCAACCGCCCAGTCTCCCGCCAGGATGGCGATGACGAGGTCTATCGCACAGCCGACGAGAAGAACGCGGCGATCATCACTTTGATCGAGGATGCGCGTACCCGTCAGCAGCCGGTGCTCGTCGGCACGGTTTCGATCGAAAAGTCCGAGCACCTGGCCGACCTGCTGAAGAAGAAGCGCATTCCGCACGCGGTGCTGAACGCGCGCTATCACGAGCAGGAGGCCGCGATCATCGCGGAGGCCGGCCGCCCCGGCGCCGTGACCATCGCGACCAACATGGCCGGCCGCGGTACCGATATTCAGCTCGGAGGCAATCTCGAGGTGCGCATCCGAGAGGAAGCCGAAACGCTGGAAGGCGACGCGCGCGAAACCAAGATCGCCGAGATCCGCGCCGAACTCGACGCGGCGCGCGAACTCGTCAAGCAGGCCGGCGGCCTCTATGTCGTCGGCACCGAACGGCACGAGTCGCGGCGCATCGACAACCAGTTGCGCGGGCGATCGGGCCGCCAGGGCGACCCGGGCACCTCCAAGTTCTTCCTCTCGCTCGAAGACGATCTGATGCGCATCTATGGGATGCAGCGCATGGACGGGGTGCTCCAACGGCTGGGTATCCAGGAGGGTGAGGCGATCATCCATCCCTGGATCAACAAGGCCCTGGAACGCGCTCAGAAAAAGGTCGAGCAGCAACATTTCGAGGTTCGCAAGAACCTGCTGAAATATGACGACGTGATGAACGACCAGCGCAAGGTCATCTATGAGCAGCGCAAGGAAGTCATGTCGGCCGAGATCGTCGACGCAATCGTCGAGGATATGCGCCATGACGTGATCGAGCGCGTGGTCTCGCGCAACGTCCCGGCCAACTCCTATGCTGAGCAATGGAACGTTACCGGGTTGAAGACCGAAATCCAGGACCTGATCGGCATCGATTTCCCGATCGAGGACTGGGCCGAGGAACAGGGCATTAACGACGAAACCGTGCTGGAGCGTATTCTCGCCGCCTCGGATGAAAAGGTCGCGGGCAAGGTCACGACCTACGGCGTCGAGATCATGAACCAGGTCGAACGCAGCCTACTGCTGCAAATCCTCGACCAGTCCTGGAAAGAACATCTGCTGGCACTCGACCATCTGCGCCAGGGCATCAATCTGCGCGCCTACGGCCAGCGCGATCCGCTGAACGAATATAAGCGTGAGGCCTTCCAGCTTTTCGCCGCGATGCTGGACGATGTGCGCGAGCAGGTGACCCGGTACCTGTCCAACATCGAATTTCGCGCCGCCCCGGAGGAAAGCATTCCACCCCCGGCCTCTTTCGAGATGCACGAGACTCGGCGCGACCCGGCGCTGGATATGGAAGCAGGCTTTATCCAATCCAGCCAGTCCGGCCAGGCAGCATTCGCGCCTGGAGCATCGCAGGGCAGCATGGTCGCGGAGCTCGATGAAGGCCACGGCAAGGTGGCGCGCAACGCCCCCTGCCCCTGCGGCAGCGGCAAGAAATATAAACACTGCCACGGCAACGCGGCTTGAACCGACTGGGACTGCTAGATTCGGTACCGTTAATCCGAAGTTTGCGCTGACTTTTGCATGGCTCCGGCCGATCCGGCACTGGACCGCCGATCGCGTTCGCGCCCACGTCTTTCTGTGCATGCTCGCCTACCACGTCGAATGGCATCTGCGCCAAGCCCTGAGTAGTCACCTTCCGCCCCGCTGAATTTCAGTCAGTT
>JAQGIF010000052.1 GCA_028291345.1 Rhodospirillales bacterium
ACCCCTGCAATTCATCGAGCCGCCAAGCTTGCCAGCTTTGGGCGTTGGCATAGATCATGCGAGCTAGGTGATCGTAGAACCATTTGATCATCAGTCCGATGCGGCCGCTGACGATCTTCGGCGGACATCGCAGCACGTCAATGAGGATCAATATCTTCGCCGCTTCCTCTTCGGCGTGGCCCTTCAAGACCGCTCGCTCACGCGGATGATCGATTAGCTTTTCCGCCGCGTTCACAAGTGATTTTGCGCTCTCGAATATGATCGGCAGCCCCTCGGCAATGAAAGCTAGTCGATCCTTCGAGGACATATTGCAAAGCTGATAGGCACCTCCGAGGCCGATATTTGCCGGCTTAGCCCTGTCAGTCATGGTGATCCCTCATCAACAGGGTCCGAGCCTGGTTCTTTCATTGGATGATTTCCACGGTCCAGCGATCGAAGGCCTTGCCGAGCGTCACGCGCCAATAGGGCGCATTCCCGTCCGTCAGGTCGAGCAAGGCAACTTGATAGACATACTGCTCGGTTTCCACGCCGGCCAAACTCACCACCCATACCGCGTCAAAGGGAAGATCAGACGGCAACTGGCGCGCCACCCGATTTGGATACCAAGGAAGAAGCGAATGTGCGCCGACAAAGACGACCAAGTTCTTTCCCGAAGCATACGCTGCGCCGCCTTTCGCACATTTGGCGGCGACGGCGGCTAGGATCAATGCCCCGATTTCGGCGCTGTCAGCGCCTTGCCGGCTCGGGACGAAGACGTGCTCTGTGAAGAGCGCCGCCTCTTCGGCAGTGTCATATAAAATTCCGTCACCGCCGGTCGGATCACTGCACAGGATGATCCGTTGCGACTGATATTGATCATTGAGCGCGACACAAATCAGCCAATTGGCTAACAGTTCCCTCCGTGCCGATGAGACTGAGTCAGCCGTGATACATGCGATTTCAACGGGTTGTTAGTCGTTTCCCGTTAATTTAGTCCCAATAACTAACGTTTTACTGCGTTCGGGTCCTATAACGCCTAACAGCTAGGCCGGTCGATTTCAGGCGTTAATGGCACTCCTTTCACCCGTGCCTTGGCAGGGCGTTTATCTCCCGCACCTTTCGCAACGCGAACGGCGTTCGCGCCTCAGCGAACTTCAATCATTATTGGGGACACTGGTTCGGCGTGGACGGCGGACGCTGGACGGTTCGTAGCTGTCATAGATCATTTGCAGGACGCCCTGACGTGGTTTCCAGCGTGGCCTTTGGCCGAAACCATCAATCGGTTTCGGGGTCCGAGCGGAGCTGGCGCCCTACGCCAGCGAGCCAACGCCGCATAAGATCGAGCGAGCCGCGCCCAAGGCCGGACAACATCACGAGTTCGCGTGCCGTTTCCGTGGGGTAATCTGGTCTACCGATCTAATAGCATTGGCCGCAAGCGCCATTCGGGTGCGCCGATCGAGCCCGGAAGGGTCGTCAGGTAAGATGCCCGCTTGTATCTGGTCGGGATGCAAGATCAGGCCGCCTCGAGAGCGGACACGACAGTCTCGGGGCTCTTGTCGATCACGATTAGTAGCGTCTTTGCAGCTCCGGTGGGCTGACGTGTGCCTTGCTCCCACTTCCGCAATGTGTCGAGCGGAAAACCGAATCGGACGGCGAATTCAGATTGCGATAGGTCCATTTTGTTGCGGATCGCGCGCACGTCAACCGTTACCGTCCGGTGAACCCTGTACGTTGCGGGGTCCGCACGCCCCTCCATGATTTCGACGGCTTCGCGCATTCCTGCGATCAGCCTTTCACCCGCCTTGGTCATCAAGCTCTCCTCGCATAAGACCCCGTCGGCAGCTTCGCGATATCACGGAGCCGGTCATATCCTCGCGGCTGGCGTCTTTGATCACATAGGCAAAATTCTCAATCTGTTCTGACAAGCACGAAATCAGGCGACGCGTCGGCAACGTCAAGAACAATGATTCCGATCTGCTCACGCCGGTTGAGATCGACGACCCTGAACTTATCGAGGACAACCCCGGCCTACTATGAGCTTTAATCCGACAGGGACGCCTGTCGGCCCGCCTTAAGTCAGCAGATGATCGACAATCTCCAACGCCACGTTGCCGCTTCCGCCATGGATGTAAACGTGCCCGCGGGAGAGCCCGCCAGAAACAAACATCGAAAAACTCGCCGCAGCCGACGCTGACGACGGAGAATCCTCGCTCCCGTCCTGTTGCTCGTAAGGCGAGAGCGCATAAAGCGAATAGGGTGCCGGTTCGCCCTGTTTAGCGATCTGTCCCTCCAATAAGGCCAGACCACCCGGCGTAAGAGCCGCGATCACGGCGCTGGACAAAGTAATAACGGGCCTTGCTTTAGAATTCATGAGAAATCTCCATTCTCGTGAATTCTAACATCGATAGGCTATTGGACCTATATCGCCGTCAATTCCGTGTTGACCTTTCAGGGGGGCGAAGTCGGAGCAACTATCCCTCCCGCTTTAGACCGAAAGCCGAAAAGTCGCCGCAACCACGATAATAGTCTCAGAAGAAACCGGCCGCAGTTACAAGGCGGACGATTTCCGCCATTGGTTTGCATATCTCAGAGATTCTGCAGCCGGCCTCCTTTTGATCGAAAACGGCTGGACCTGGTGTTTTGATCGTCAAGCGATGTGGAACGCTGATGTCGCTGCTCGGCTCGCCAAAGCATACCCCCACAAGGATCTCCGAACGCTTATGGAAGCCGAGGAGCGCATCGCCTGTAGCTTCGAGACGGACTATTTGATGCCAGGCCGGGATACGGACGACCCGTAGAGGAATCATCTCGTGGTCATGCCGAACCAGGTTACGCCGACAAGTGCCGCAACCGGCCCCGGAACTGAGGAAGGCCGTAGGCCGACGATCGTTCCGGGGCCGCTTGCGGCGTCCCCCGAGTTATCGCCCCGTCCGCGTCGTCGGACGTTCACGGTCCAGGACAAACTGCGTATCCTGGCTGAGACCGATCAGGCGGCCGAGAGCAGAAGCACCGCGCTATCCTGCGCCGGGAAGGGCTTTACTCATCGACGCTTACGGATTGGCGGCGCCAGCGCGCTACCGGAGCCTACGGCGCACTGACACCGGGCAAACGCGGTCCGAAGTTGCCGCCGCTCAATCCTCTGGCCGCCGCGCTCGCCAGCGCCAAACGGGAGAACGCCCGGCTCCAATGGCGCTTGGACCGCGCCGAAGCGATCATCGACCTCCAAAAAAAAATCTCAGCCCTGCTGGGGATCCCCCCCGTGGCGAGCGACGCAGAGCCCTGATGACTGCGGTCATCGCATTGGCACCAGCGGGCGGCCTCGCCGCCGCTGCCTGTGCAGCATTCGGGGTTT
>JAQGIF010000367.1 GCA_028291345.1 Rhodospirillales bacterium
ACACCGACAAGGAGGCCGCCGCCGCCATGCGCAGCAGCCCCGTCGCCAAGGCCGAGCGATCGCCCGCCGCCCGGCGCAAGGAGACCACAGGCCTCACCCAAGACGGACTGCCAGTCCAGAGCTTCCAGAGCCTGCTCGCCGACCTCGCCACCTACTGCCGCATCCAGGCCACAACCGCCCTCAACGAAAAATACGTCTTCACCCTCTACTCAAGGCCCAATCCGACCCAGGCACGCGTCTTCGAACTCCTGGCCATCAAGCCAGACCGTACCCAGTAACCACCCCCTCGCTCGAGCCGATATCAAGCGAGATCAATAACTTGCCGATGTCGATAAGGGGAAGTTCAGTTTAGTGCGCTTCTCGACCAGCCCTTGCCGGAGCGCCGGCAGGTGCTCTCGAATCAGCAGCCAAGATCGATTGCCGCGACCCTCAAGCGCCGCCTCCTGGAGGCTCCCAAGGCCACGCAGCGCCGTTACGTGCGCGGGCTTGTGAGCAATATCGTGGTAAACCGAGAACTCGCCGTAATCACAGGGCCGCGGGCTGCCCTGGCCTCATATGCCTCGAATCCCGATCGCATACCTGCGGTGCCCGGATTGGTACGTGAGTGGCGCGCCAACCTTGAAAATGGGCGATGTGAGCACGCTCAGTTGAAGATGCTGCTGCACAACCAGCCACGAATGCCTTTAGGCCGTGGCACAAATCCATACCCACTCTATTGTTCTGAGCGATGATAACGCGCTGATTTATCAGCGCAATTTTTTTCTGCGCATCCTAAAGAACCGTATCCCCGATCCGTCAGAAATTTGCGCTCTTGAAATCAAAGGGGAATTTCGCTGATTCGGAAACTGCTCGGTTTCAGCGACTATCGACAACGATTGGTCGATTCTTCTCTGACCGCCGCCGGGTGATCAATTGCAACGACTCCGAGAAAGACCGTCACGGGATATCTACCACGGAAGCGCGTGGCGACTACACAGTGTGGCCGCCATCGATACCGAAGCGAGATCATACTCCTGCTCCGCAGGCTAACTTCCGTCGTGACGAAAGAGTGTTTTGCGATGAAGGTGGCATCAATCTCTTCACCTGCGACCCGCCTCCCCGACAACCGAGCCCTACTCAGCAGCCATTGCTGCTCGCAGTTCCGGTTCCTCTGTCGAAACCTCGTGGATCTCATCTGCGGTCGGCTTGATCCGGAACCACGCGGCGTAGAGCGCGGGAAGGAAGAGCAGGATCAACACCGTGCCGACCGCGGTGCCGCCGATGAGCGTATAGGCCATCGATCCCCAGAAGACGGAGTGCGTGAGGGGGACGAAGGCCAGCACGGCGGCAAGTGCGGTCAGGATCACGGGCCTCGTGCGTTGCACCGTGGCCTCGATGACGGCGTGATAGTCGTCAAGGCCGGCAGCACGGTTCTCCTTGATCTGTTCGGTCAGGATCAGCGTATTCCGCATCAGGATGCCGGCCAGCCCTATCAGGCCGAGAATGGCGTTGAATCCGAAGGGCTGGTTGAATGTCAGCAACATGGGCACGACCCCGACCAGGCCAAGCGGCGCGGTCACCAGGACCATGGCCATCGTCGAGAAGGACCGCACCTGCAGCATGATGACGATCAGCATGGCGGCGATCATGGCCGGGAAGACTTTGCCCAGCGCGGTGTTGGCCTTGGCCGCCTCCTCGATCGAGCCTCCCATTTCGATGCGATAGCCGGCCGGAAGGGATGCTATCAGCGGCTGAAGGGCTGTCATGATCTCTTTGGAGACCTCCGGGGGATGGGTCGCCTCGTTGATGTCCGAACGGATGGTGATGACGGGTGTGCGATCGCGGCGCTTAAGGATCGGCTCTTCCAGACGGAGTTCCGAATGCCCGATCTGGTCTAGCGGAATCTGCCGGCCGTCCCGACTCATCAGTGAGAAATCCGCCAGACGCGTCGGATCCAACCGCTCACCGCCGGCGCTCCGCGCCACGACGGGGACGTTGCGGATGTCCTCGCGGACCTGTGTGACGGCGATGCCGGTGAGGAGGAACTGGAGCTGCTGGCCTACCTCCGCCGGCGAAAGGCCGATAAGGTTCAGTCGATCCTGATCAGGGACGAAGCGAAGCACCGGAGTGCGATTGCCCCAGTCGCGGTTGGCCTGCCGCACGTCCGGCACGCCCCGCATGATCTCGAGGGCCTTTTCGGAGATGCTGTAGAGTTGCGCGGGATCGGGCCCCATGACCCGGAACTCGACCGGGAACGGCGTGTAGGGGCCGAACACGAGCTGCGTGACGCGGACATAGGCCTCGGGTGCAAGCCCCTGTGAAACCGCCTCTCGGAGCCGGTGCTTCAACGCCTCGCGCGCCTCGGAGTCCGGGGTCAACACAACGATCTTGGCGAAGGCCGGATCAGGCAGCTCCGGCGCCATCGCGAAGAAGAAGCGGGGAGCGCCCTGACCGACATAACTCGTGACGATCTTTGCCTCGGGCTGGTTTTTCAGCCAGTGCTCGAGTTTCTCGACTGTGGCAGTCGTCGTCCCAATGCTGGTGCCTTCCGGCAGACGAACTTCCACCAGCACTTCGGGGCGGTCGGATGTCGGGAAGAACTGCTGTTTGACGGCGCCCATGCCGAGGCCGGAAAGAGCGAAGGCGATCCCAACGATACCGACGGTTACGAACTTGTGGCGCACGGCGAACGTGATGAGCCGTCGCAGGCGCCGATAGTTCGGTGTGTCGTAGATCGCGTGGTGACCGCCTTCGATCGGTTTGATCGTGGGCAGCATCTTGACGCCGAGATAGGGCGTGAAGACCACCGCGACGATCCAGGAGACGATGAGAGCGAACCCCACGACCCAGAAGATGTTGCCGGCGTATTCGCCGGCCGTCGAGCGCGCGAAGCCCACCGGTAGGAACCCCGCGATGGTTACGAGTGTCCCCGACAGCATTGGCGCCGCGGTGTGGCTCCACGCATAGGCCGCGGCCTTGATGCGGTCCATGCCCTCTTCCATCTTCACCACCATCACCTCGATGGCGATGATGGCGTCGTCCACGAGAAGACCAAGCGCCAGGATGAGCGCGCCGAGCGTGATGCGGTCGAAGAACCGGCCTGTCTCCAGCATGATGAGGAACACGGCTGCAAGTGTCAGAGGGACGGCAGCCGCCACCACGATGCCGACGCGCCAGCCGAGGCTGAGGAGGCTCACCAGCAGCACGACGCCAAGCGCCATCGCGAACTTCATCATGAACTCGTCAACGGCCGAGGTGATGTTGATGGCCTGGTCGGTCACCTTGTCGAGCGTCATCCCGAGCGGCAGTGTCCGTGCGATGGCCGCCGTCCTGTCCTCCAGCGCCTTGCCGAGCGCGAGACCATTCCAGCCCTCCTGCATGACCGCCGCGAGCATGATGGTGGGCTCGCCCTGACGCCGGATGAGGTATGTGGGAGGGTCTTCATAGCCGCGGCGGACTTCGGCGATGTCGGAGAGCTTCAGCGTCCGCCCCGCGGCGACAATCGGCGTGTCGGCGGTCGCCTGGACGCTGTCATAAGCGCCATCGACCCGGATGAAGACCTGCGGCCCTTGGGTGTCGATCGAGCCTGCCGGTGTGACGGTGTTCTGGCGCTGCAAAGCGGCGACAATATCCCTGGCCGAGACGCCGAGGGTTGCCAGTTTGGCATAGGAAAATTCGACGAATATCTGTTCGGGTCGTTCACCGAGGATGTTGATCTTCTTGACGCCGGCCACGTGCAGGAGGTCCTGGCGGATCACCTCCGCCTGCCGGACCAGCTCACGCATCGGCATGCCCTTCGCCTTGAGCGCATAGAGGGCGAAGCTGACGTCCGAATATTCGTCGTTGACGAAGGGGCCAAAGACGCCGGACGGCAGGTTGCGGGCTTCATCCGCGAGCTTCTTGCGGGCCTGATAGAACTCCTCCTGCACGACAGATGGCGGCGTGCTGTCCTTCAGCGTGACCGTCATATACGCGTAACCCGGCCGCGTGGTCGTCTCGACCCGGTCGTACCAGGACAGCTCCTGAAGCCGCTTCTCCAACGGTTCGGCAACGAGGTCCTGCATCTCGCGCGCAGTCGCGCCCGGCCATGCCGTCGTGACCGTCAGGGTCTTGATGGTGAAGTTGGGGTCCTCCGCCCGCCCGAGCATGACGAAGGCGTAGGCGCCGGCGGCCGCCAGCAGGAGGATAAAGAACAAGGTGACGGCCCGTTCGCGAACGGCGATCGCGGAGAGATTGAGGCTCATCAGTTGCTCCTGCTTTCAGAGGCAGTCCTGACGCGAGCGCCCTCCCGCAGGAGATGCGCGCCGAGGGAAACAACCGGATCACCAGAACTCAGTCCGGAGATCACGGCAGTTTCGCTGGTCACACGCACAAGCTTGACGGGCAGAAAGTGTACGGTCGAAGTGGCGCGGTCGAAGACCCAAACGCCGGTCTTACGGCCGTCATCGAGCATGGCTCCCAGCGGCACTTGGACTTCGGGCTGACTTGCCTCGCTCGCCAGCCGAATGGTTACCGTCGCGCCAAGCGGTGCTGTCGCGGCCTCACCGTCCAGCACATAACGAGCCTCATAGGTGCGGGTCATGGCATCCGCGGCGTCCGATAACTGCCGAAGGTGTGCCGTATAACGCTGCCCATCGCCTCCATACACGCTGGCTTCGGCCACGGATCCAATCGCTGGCCGAATGGTTTCGGGAAGCGCGACTACCGCTTCGCGCGGGCCGGCCTGGGCAAGCCGAATCACGGTCTGGCCGGCGGAGACGACCTGTCCCGGCTCACCAAGCGTTTCGACCACCGTTCCATCCGCGTCCGCAACCAGGACGGAATAGGTCGCCTCGTTCTCGGCGACCCTCGCGTCGGCTTCGGCGGCGGCGAGTTGAGCCTTGGCGGTATCCGACGCAGCTTTCGCCTGGTCATAGCGCTGTCGGGAGATCCATCCGTCGCTCACCAGCTTGGCGTATCGCCCTTCATCGGCGTCCAGCTGAACGACGGATGCGCGCGTCGCGGCGACGGCGTTGCGCTTCGCCGTGAACGCAAGGCGAAGGTCGGTTTCGTCTATCCGCATCAGCGGCTGACCGGCTTTGACCTGCTGACCGACATTCACCAGCCGTTCCACGATCTTGCCGGCGACGCGAAGGCCAAGGTTGCTCTGCACCCTTGCCCCGATGATGCCCGTGAAGCCGCGGTCGGATCCGGTCACCCGCGCTGCCGTCGCCAGTCTGACGATCGGAGCTTCCTGCCTCGGGTCGCTCACGGCGGAGGCTTCCTGCGTGCGCAATGAAACCATGGCGAATGCGGCCGCCCCCGACACCGCGATGAGGAGGCCCCCCAGCACAACAGCGGGTTGCTTTTTCATGGCCATCGCCTCTCTTGATTAGATTGCGTTCGCACTCTATATAGGTTATATAGATTTCGATCGCAAGCTAAAATGGAGGTCGATAATGCGTGTGAGCCGAATTCAGGCTGAGAAGAACCGGCAAACCGTAATCGACGCGGCCAGCCGCCTCTTTCGGGAACACGGCTTCGACGGCATCGGCCTCAAGGATCTGATGAAGGGTGCCGGGCTGACGCAAGGCGCCTTTTACAAGCAGTTCACGTCGAAGGACGACCTGGCGGCGCAGGCGTCCAAGCGGGCGTTGGAGAGTGCTTTCAGCCGATGGGCAACCGCAGCCGCGGCAAACCCGACAGACCCGCTTGGCGCTGCGATCGCGTTCTACCTCAGCATGGAGCATCGAGAAGAGAAGATGGACGGCTGCCCGGTCGTCGCGCTCGGCTCGGATGCCGCCAGGCAGGGCGCCGACGTGAAGGCGTCATTCGAAGCTGGAATCAGGAAATATCTCGAGCTGCTCGGTAGCTGGGTTGGCGATGCCGAGGGCGAGGAGCCCGGCGGCAAGGCCATGGCCATCCTCTCGACCATGGTCGGCGCGGTCGTCCTCTCACGGGCGGTCAACGACGAGCGGCTGTCGAAGCAGTTCCTGCAAGCGGCCGCCAAGAGCTTGCTGGCGGCGTCTGCTGGCGACGCCCAGTTGGAACCGCGCCAATGACGGTGTCACCGGCCAAAGCGCGCGGCGTAATCCTTGCAATCCCTGGGCCCGGGCAGGAAGCCGTGATCACCGCGTCTTCCGAGCGCCGTGTGACTGGAGGGATTCTGTTCCTGCTCGCCGGTCTGGCTGCGCTCGGCGCGCTCGCCACCAACATCATCATCCCGGCGTTTCCGCGGATTGGCGCCGAGCTTGAGATTTCCTCGCCGGAACTCGGTCTCCTGTTGAGCAGCTTTTTCGTTGCGTTCGCCCTCGGGCAGCTTGCGGTCGGTCCGCTCTCCGACCGCTTCGGCCGCAAACCGCTGGTTCTGGGAGGCCTTGCCGTGTTTGCCGCCGGCAGTGTCGTTTGCGCACTGGCCAGCACCCTGCCCCTGTTGGTTCTGGGCCGGGTCATTCAGGCGCTGGGGGCTTGCGCTGCTTCTGTCCTGTCGCGCGCCATCGCGCGTGACCTCTTTGACGGCGAGGCGCTCGGCCGGGCTCTGGCGCTGACCATGATTGCCGGGGCGGCTGCGCCGGGCTTTTCGCCTCTGCTCGGCAGTATCCTTGCCGGCCTGTTCGGCTGGCGGATGATCTTCTTTATCGTTTCGGCATTTGGGGTGGCACTCGCTTTGCATTATCTCGGCCGCATTGGGGAAACGCTTCCCGTCGGCCGCAGAACGCCCCTGGCATCTTCGGCCGTGGCATCTGCCTATGCTCGCCTGGCCGCCGATCCTCGCTTTTTACTGCCCGCGCTTGCGGTGAGCCTCATCATCGGCGGGCTTTACAGTTTCTTCGCTGCCGCGCCCGGCGTGCTGATGAACGAGTTGGGCCTGACCGCAATTCAGCTCGGCTTGTCTTTCGCAACGACGGTTCTGATCGTCTTCGTAGCGGGGTTTCTCGCGCCGCGCCTGGCCCATCGCTGGGGCCAGCGCACCATTGGCATTATCGGCCTCTTCATCGCGCTCGCCGGCGGCGTCGCCATGTTCGCTTTCGCCGCCGCACCGGCCTTCACGACCTTCACCATGGCCATCGCGCTGTATCTGTTCGGCATGGGTTTGATCAATCCGCTCGGCACCGCGATCGCGCTTCATCCTTTTGGAAGGCAGGCCGGGCTGGCATCCGCCCTGCTCGGCTTCCTCCAGATGGGCTGCGCCGCCATCGGCGCGTCGTTCGCCAGCGCCCTGCCTTTTCCGCCGTCTGTTTCCCTTGCGGTCGTCCTGACCACAGGTTCGGCGCTTGCCCTCCTGGTCTTTCTCCCTGTCGCACTGCGCCGGCCCCAAGCGGAGCTTGGTAACTCCGGCGGCGTGCCGGAATCGACAGGAGGATAGATGCGACGGACGAGCTGCCCGGCTCGAGCGCCGGAGGCGCCTCATGATCGATGCCGTTCGCGCTCCACTCTCGTGCGTCGCCCACGCCAATCCAACACAACGAAAGGGAAGATTCCCATGAACAAGAACAATTCTGGCGTGGCCCTGGTGACAGGAGCATCCTCCGGGATCGGCCGCGCAACGGCCAAAGCCTTGCAGGGCGCTGGCTATCGCGTATTCGGAACCAGCCGACGTGCAGCATCCGACAGCACCGATGGCGTGACCATGCTGACCTGCGACGTGACCGATGATGCGACCGTGGCGAAGCTGGTCGACGAGGTGCTGGCCAAGGCCGGGCGTATCGACCTGCTCGTCAACAATGCCGGCATGGGCCTGCTCGGCGCCGCGGAAGAGTCCTCGACTGCACAGGCTCAGGCGCTGTTCGATGTGAACGTCTTCGGTGTCCTGCGCATGACCAATGCCGTGTTGCCGACAATGCGACGTCAAGGGAAGGGCAGAATCGTTAACCTGAGCTCGGTGCAGGGGTTCATCCCAGCTCCCTATTTCGCGCTCTATTCATCGACCAAACATGCCATTGAAGGCTAGTCCGAATCGCTTGACCACGAACTGCGCCCGTTCGGAATTCGCGTTGTATTGGTCGAGCCCGCCTATACCCGTACGTCATTCGAAGACAATCTCGCCAGGCCGGATCAGTTGCTTGATATCTATGAGTCTGCGCGCGCTGGCATAAATGTGGTCGTGCGGAAAGCGATGGAAAAAGGGGATGCGCCCGAAGTGGTAGCCAAGACCGTTTTGGCGGCTGCGAACGATCGCGCTCCGAAGAGGCGCTATGCGGCGGGAAAAATGGCGCGCCAGGTCAGTTTCCTGCGCCGTTTCGTCCCCGCATCTGCATTCGACAAGAGCCTGCGAAAGCAGCTCGGGCTGCCGGTCTGACGTCGACATCAACGAGACCCTGTTTTGCTAGAGGCGCCAGGAGTTGTAGGCACGTTTGGGTGAATGCATTTAGGGTCGTGCGCGAGGAAGGCGCTCATCTCCTAGGCGTCCGCGACTGACGCGGGCGCTCTTCCGCATTCACGAAAGGACATCCATGAAGATCGGAATCATCGGCGCCGGAAACATCGGTGCCACGTTGGCGCGAACAGCGTGATCACCGACCTTTCGGCGTCCACATCGTTTCCGGATCGAAGGCCGCTGATGACCGAGATGGGCGCAAAGCACGCGCCTATGTGCAC
>JAQGIF010000049.1 GCA_028291345.1 Rhodospirillales bacterium
ATTTTTATGGCATCAATACGATGCAGAGCGTGTTCCAGCCGCACAAGCCAGGTACGCCGGGCGGTGAACTGCTGCCGCCACAGACACATGACACAATCGGCGACCGGCTGTCGGAAAAGAATATTTCCTGGGCATGGTATGCCGGTGGGTGGAACGATGCGCTGAACGAAAATCCCGACCCCACCTTCCAGTTCCACCACCAGCCCTTTGCCTATTTCGCGAAATATGGGGATGGCACGCCGGGCCGCTCCGAGCATCTGAAGGACGAAGCGGAATTCGTGAAGGCGATCGACAGCAACACGCTGCCAGCCGTCTCGTTTTGGAAGCCGATCGGCCGCGACAATGAGCATCCCGGATATGCCGACGTGCTGAGCGGCGACATCCACGCGGCGCAGATGGTCGAGCGCATCCGCAAGAGCCCAGGCTGGAAGTCCACCATCATCATCGTGACTTACGACGAGCATGGCGGCAGCTGGGACCATGTCGCCCCGCCGGTATTGGATGACTGGGGACCCGGCACGCGGATACCGACGATCGTCATCTCGCCCTTCGCCAAGAAGGGCGTCGTCGACCATACCGTCTACAACACCGATTCGATCCTCAGCTTGATCGAAGCGCGGTACGGTGTGGCGCCGCTGGGCACGCGCGATGCCGCGTCAGATCCGTTTTCCGGCGCGCTGACCTTCGGAAAGCCGGACGGGAAATAGCCCGCCTAGCGCGCGGCCTTATAAGCGCGCCAGCCGCCGAACGCGGAGATGTCCTCCGCCCCGTCGGCCGCGCAGGCTTCGCAGAGAAAGCCGAGCACGCCGGTCCCGTCCTCAAGTACAAGCGTACCGATGCCGAGCGGCGCCGCGATACGGCTGACGAAGCCGCCGAGCGCTGCCTCCGGCACGTTCCAGATTTCGATGTCGATGGATGCGCCGTCGCCATTCGTTCGGACCAGGCCGGGACGCTTGCCGTCCGGCAGGGCGACGAAGCGATAGTTCGGAGCCGTGCGCGTGGCACAGCGGAAGGTGGCGCCGATCTCGATCAGTTCACGATTGAGCGCCATGGCGCTGAGATGCGCACCGACCACGGCCAGCCCGATCGTTCCCGGTGGGACGACAGGTTTGGATGACAGCCTATCGGGCGGCGGATTGCCCGTGGCGCCGAGCGGCAATCCACGCGCGGCGTGGAATCGGCTTGCGACAGCGGCGAGCGATGCTTCCCGCCAGGCCGGAGCGATCAGCGTAATGCCGGCAGGCAGGCCGTTCGGCTGGAATCCGTTGGGAACGGCGATGGCGCTGAGGTCCAGCAGATTCACGAAATTGGTATAGGTGCCGAGATTGGAGTTAAGGCGCAGCGGGTCGGCTTCGACCTCGTCGATGCGATAGATGGTCGGGGATGTGGGCAGCAGCATCAAGTCGATGCCACTCCAAACCGGCCGTGTGCGCTGACGGAGCGCTTCCAACCGGTAGAGGGCGTTCCAGGTCTCGGACCCGCCAACCGATTTCCCGCCCTCGGCGATCTTGCGCACGACGGGATGGATCGCGTCGGCATGGTCGGTCAGGAAATCGTCCAGCGCCGCGGTGCGCTCCGCGACTAGGGGGCCATAAAGCAGGCCGGCGGCCTCGGCGAAGGGAGCATAATCGATCAGGGTCCGCTCGCCGCCCATGGCGGTCAGTGCTTCGATGGCGGAGGCGAAGAGGCGGGCCGCCGCGTCGTTGCCGAAAAACTGGAGTTGATCGTCAGCGGGCACGCCGAACCGGAAACGAGGCGGCGGCCGGCCGGGAATGGCTGTCGCATAGCCGGCAGGGGCGGCGCGGGAGTAGATATCGCGTGGATCGAACCCGCCCGCCACGTCCAGCACCGCCATCGCGTCGGCGACGGTGAGCGCGAATATCGAGATGCAGTCGATCGAACGGCAGGCGGGGAACACGCCGGCGGTGCTGATCAGCCCTCGCGTCGGCTTCAGCCCGACGATATTGTTGAAGCCGGCGGGCACGCGTCCTGACCCGGCCGTATCGGTTCCCAGTGCGAAGCTGACCAGCCCCGACGATACCGCGACCGCCGATCCGGAACTCGATCCGCCGGGTATGTAATCCGCGTCGAACGGGTTGCGGCTGACCCCATAGGGCGAGCGGACCCCGACCAGACCGGTCGCGAACTGGTCCAGGTTGGTCTTGCCGACGAACAGCGCGCCCGCCGCGCGCAGCCTGTCGAACGCCGTGGCCGACCTGTCCGGCTGATAGGCGAAGTCGGGGCAGCCCGCCGTGGTCGGCATCCCGGCGACGTCGATATTGTCCTTCACCGCAAAGGGGATGCCATAGAGCGGCAGCGCATCCGCGCCTTCGGCGGCAAGGCGGCGTTCGATCTCGACCGCATCCGCAACAACGGCCTCGGCGCTCCGGCGCGAAATCCAGACATTGTCGTCGCCCGCCTCCTCGATGCGTTCGGCGACGATGCGCGCGACATCGGACGGCTTCAGCCTGCCCTCGGCGTAGGCGCGGCTCAGCGTGGCGAGATCGAAGCTGGGTTCAAGCATGGCCGCTCCACTTTGAAATTCACCCTATGTTGACGGTCTCGGGCGCGCGCTACCAGCAGAGAATTCCGGTTTAACTGCGCTGAAAAACCGCTCGATGTAGCGTTTGCAATCGATTACGGGCTTCACTGGCTATATCCAGCATACCCGTTCCCGCATCGCCTGCAGCGATATTCCTGGTGCGCAGGCGCGGGTCGAGGCGCAGGAAACGGTCAGCACCCATATCGATTTCCCGGGCTGGCTCAAATTCCTGCTGCATCATGTCTATGACCATGCCGTGCATCATGTGCACCCGCGTATCCCAGCTATGGGTTGGGCGCGGCGCAGGCGCGGCTCAATGAATTGCTTGGGCTCGTTGCGATTTCCAACTCGTTTTCCCTAGCCTGGTTCGGCGACACGTTGCGCCATTGCAAGCTGTACAATTGCGAAAATCGCGTTTGGTTCGACTTCGACGGCCGACCGACGGCCCAACCGGTCTGATCGAGGTCCGAGCCCGGCCGCGACACTCCTGGTTAACCATCTTGTCTTAACCCGTGGACCGCTTAATATCGCACTGCAGCATTGGATTACGCGGTGCGAAAAAGGCCTATCGGGTGGGTGTGGACTGTTACAGCGGCGATCCGAACATGGGATAATTGCGGGCGGCGCGCTCGGCTCGGTGCGCGGGCAGCAGCCGATCGTGCGCGTGCGGCGGCAATATAACCAATGGGTCGCCGACCAGACGCTCGAGGATTACGCGCTGCGCTTCACCGCCGACAAGGCGCGGCGCTGGTCGTCCTTCCGCGTCGGCAATACGGCATTGGGCGCAATCTCGTTCCTCGCCTGCGAGGCGATCGGCGGTACGATCACGCTGACTTTCGGCTTTACCAATGCGATGCTGGCCATCCTGGCGGTGGGCATCCTGATTTTCCTGACCAGCCTGCCAATCGGCTACTACGCCGCCAAATCCGGCGTCGATATGGACCTGCTGACCCGCGGCGCCGGCTTCGGCTATATCGGCTCGACGATCACCTCGCTGATCTATGCCTCGTTCACCTTCATCCTGTTCGCGGTCGAGGCGACGATCACCTCGCAGGCGCTGGTGATGGTGTTGGGCATTCCGATAGCTTTCGCTCATCTGGTCAGCGCGCTGATGGTGCTGCCGATCGCGGCGCTTGGCATCCGCGTGATTTCCAAGGTTCAGCTCTGGACCCAGCCGGTCTGGCTGATCCTACAATTCGCGCCGCTGGCCTATCTGTTGATGTTGGGCCATGACGCGTTCAGCGACTGGACCCGCTTTGCCGGACTTGAGGGTGACCGGCCCGGTTTCGACCTGCTGTCCTTCGGCATGGCCTGCACGATCCTGCTGTCGCTGCTTCCGCAGATCGGCGAGCAGGTGGACTATCTGCGTTTCCTGCCCGACCGCCGGCGCGTGAATAAGGCGGGCTGGTGGGGGGCGATGTTGCTGTCCGGCCCCGGCTGGGTTTTTATCGGCGGCGCCAAGCTGGCGGCCGGCTCGTTCCTGGCTTTCATCGCACTCAATCACGGCGTGCTGTCAGACCGCGCGAGCCAACCGCCGGAGCTCTACCGGATCGCTTTCACCGAGCTGTTCCATTCTCCCTGGGCGGGATTGGCGTTGACGGGCATCTTCGTGGTCGTCTGCCAATTGAAGATCAACGTTACCAACGCTTATGCCGGGTCGATCGCCTGGTCGAATTTTTTCTCGCGCCTGACGCACAGCCATCCCGGGCGAGTGGTCTGGCTGGTCTTCAACGTGGTGCTAGCCCTGGTACTCATGGAACTGGGCATCTTCAAATTCCTCGAAGGGATTCTCGGCCTGTATTCCAACCTGGCGGTCGCCTGGATCGGGGCGCTGTCGGCGGATCTGGTGATCAACAAGCCATTGGGATTGAGTCCCAAGGAAATCGAGTTTCGCCGGGCGCATCTTTACGACATCAATCCGGTCGGTATCGGCGCCATGGCGGTGTCGATCGTCATTTCCAGCGCGGCGCATTTCGGCGCGTTCGGACCGGTTGCGGCGGCGCTCGCGCCTCTGGCAGGTTTCCTGATCGCCTTCCTGGCCGCGCCGGTGATCGCCTGGGCCACGCAGGGGCGGTATTATCTCGCGCGCCCGGCCGACTATTTCCCCCCCGACGCGCCGGTTAAATGCTCGATCTGCGAGAACAGCTTCGAGCCGAACGACATGTCGCATTGCCCGGCCTATGGCGGGGCAATCTGCTCGCTCTGCTGTTCTCTCGAGATGCGGTGCCATGACCGCTGCAAGGACAAGAGCGGCATTGCCGACCAGATTCAGGGGGTGATGACCGCCCTGCTGCCGGCGTCGGTGCGCGGCGAAATCAACACGCGGATCGGCCGCTTCCTAGTCATCGCCACGCTGCTGATCGCTATCAGCGGCGGTTTCCTCGGGCTCATAAATTTCGAATATGGCCGGATGCCGGGGGTTGACCGCGAGACGCTGAGCTATGCCCTGGAGGCGGTGTTTGTCGGTCTGTCGATCATCATGGGGCTGGCCGCCTGGGCGTTCGTGCTGATCGGCGAAAGCCGCCGTATGGCGGAGGAGGAAACTGAACGCCAGACAGCGATGCTGATGGACGAAGTCGACGCCCATACCCGCACCGATGCGGCGTTGCAAAAGGCCAAGGAGGTCGCGGAATCGGCCAATATCGCCAAGACGCGCTTCATCGCGGGGCTGAGCCACGAAATCCGCACGCCGCTGAATTCGATCAACGGCTATGCCCAGCTGCTGGAGCGCAAGGCGACGCGCCAGCCGGAGGAGGCGGTCCGCGTCATCCGCCGCAGCGCCGAGCACATCACCAATCTGCTGGATGGGCTGCTGGATATCTCCAAGATCGAGACCGGGTCGCTCCAGCTCAATCGCGAAACGGTTCGGATCGGCGATTTCCTGGACCAGCTGGTCGATATGTTCCGGCTGCAGGCCGAGGCCAAGGGGATCGCCTTCCGCTATACCCGCAGTCCCAGCCTGCCCTCCTATGTACGCACCGACCAGAAGCGGGTCGGGCAAATTCTGCTGAACCTGCTATCGAACTCGATCAAATATACCGAGCAGGGACATGTCGCGTTCAACGTGCGCTATCGCAACGACATCGCCGAATTTGAGGTATCGGACAGCGGTATCGGCATCGCGCCGGATGAGATCGACCGGGTGTTCGAGCCGTTCGAGCGCGGGCGGTCCGCTGCTGGCCATGTGCCGGGCACCGGCCTCGGTCTGACGATCGCCAAGTTATTGACCCAGATTTTGGGCGGCGATCTCACGGTTAGCAGCCAACTCGGCCGAGGCAGCAGTTTCCGTGTGCGGCTGATGATGTCGCGGGCTCAGCCCAAGGACCCGGGACCGGCCGAGCGGGCCATCCAGGGGTACAAGGGGCTGGGCGATACCGGCGACCACCGAACGATCCTGATCGTTGATGACGACCGGTCGCATAGCGGTTTCATCGAGGAAATCCTTTCGCCGCTCGGCTTCATCCTGTTTATCGCTGCCGACGGCCCGGAATGCCTCGAACTGGCGGCGCGCTGCAGCCCGGACCTGATCATGCTCGACATCTCGATGCCGGGCATGAATGGCTGGGATGTTGCCCGCCGGCTCCGCGCCGACGGCATGGACGATGTCGCGATCATGATGGTTTCGGCCGAGGCGCAGGAATTTTCCGCGCGCCCTGCGTCGATCAGCGGCGCCTCGGACCAGCCGCATGACGACTATCTGATCAAGCCGTTCGAGCTCAGCCAGCTGTTCGACCGGATCCAGACCCTGCTGGATATCGAATGGATCTATGACGCGGTCACGGTCGAGTCCGCAAACGCGTTCATCGCGATCCCGCCGGATCTTCCCCGCCGGCATGTCGAGGCGCTACGCCAGCTGGGGGATATGGGCCATGTTCGCGGGATCGAGGCCAAGCTGGCCGAGATCGAGAGCGAGCATCCGGCCAGCGCGGCTTTCCTCGACCGGCTGCGGCAGTATGCGCGCAGCTTCGATTTCGAACGCTATCGGATAGCGCTGGGCGCGGTTGGCGAAGATGCCGAATAGCACTCAACCACGCGATATGGTCATGCTCGTCGACGACAGTCACGACGAGCTTGGCCTTCTAGTCGATGCTTTCGAGCAGGCCGGCTTCACCGCGTTGGCCGCTACCAGCGGGGAGGCGGCGTTGGGGCTGCTCGACCGCGTCATGCCCAATCTGGTCGTGCTGGATGCGATGATGCCGGGGCTGGACGGCTTCGATGCTTGCCGCCGGATTAAGAGCGAGACCCGGTTTGCCCATCTGCCCGTTATCTTCATGACAGGCCTGAAGGAACCGGAGGATGTGTTGAAGGGGCTGGAATCCGGCGGCGTCGATTACGTGACCAAGCCGGTGAATATCGCCGAATTGCTGGCCCGCGTGCGGATCCACATCGCCAACGGCCGGGTCGCGTTCGGCGCGCGGGTGGCCTTGGACGCGACCGGCCGTTACCTGCTGGCGACGGACGGGCTGGGGCAGGCGCGCTGGTCCACGCCGCAGGCCGGCAGCCTGCTGGCGTCGGCGTTCGACCAGGTCAATGCCGCCGACCTGAAACTGCCGGAAGATCTGGCCGCACTGGCGCGGCGGCTGATCCACGCCGGCGAACTTGACAAACCGCAGCCGATCGCCAGCCGCGTCGGCTCCGACGTCAGCGTTGCCTTCTTGGGGCGCAGCGGCCCGGACGAATATCTATTCCGCCTGACCGCGACATCGGGCAGTTCCGAAGAAGAGGTGCTGCGCGACGATCTGGGCCTGACGACGCGGGAGGCCGAGGTTCTGATCTGGATCGCGCGCGGCAAGTCCAATCGCGAGATCAGCGAGATTTTGCTGATCAGCCCGCGCACGGTGAATAAACATCTGGAGCGCATCTTCGCCAAGCTGGGGATCGAAAACCGCGCATCGGCCACGTCCGTTGCCATGCGCACCCTGGCAGCACGATCATGAAACAGCGCGTCATATTGCTGTATTGCATGCTGGCCGCCGCCAATCTTGGCGCCTGGGGTTGGGCCTTCCTGGAATTCGGGCGCGATACGGTGCTGCTGGGCGCGGCGTTCCTGGCCTATGGTTTCGGGCTGCGCCATGCCGTCGATGCCGATCATATTGCGGCCATCGATACCGTGACGCGCAAGATGCTGCAGCAGGGCAAACAGGTGCTGGGTGTCGGATTTTTCTTCTCGCTCGGCCATTCGACGGTCGTGGTGGCGGCATCGGTCGTGGTGGCCTTCGCTACCAATCTCTATCAGCATCACGTCGGCAGCATTCATCGCCTGGGCGGTGGGGTCGGTACGCTGATTTCCGCCGGCTTCCTCTTTGCGATGGCGCTCGCCAACCTCGCGGTCTTCTGGTCGGTCTTCATGCGCTTCCGGCGCACGCGCTCCGGGCAGCCGATGGCGGCGGAAGATGTTGAACGGCTGATGGATGGCGGCGGCATTCTCGCCCGGCTGTTCCGCCCGCTGTTCCGGATCATCGCGCGCAGCTGGCACATGTATCCGCTCGGCATCCTGTTTGGACTGGGTTTCGACACCGCGACCGAAATCGGACTCCTCGGCATCTCCGCCGCTGAAAGCGTGCGCGGCCTGTCGATCGGCGCGATGCTGGTCTTCCCAGCTCTATTCACTGCCGGCATGTCGCTGGTCGATACGACGGACAGTCTGCTGATGCTGAAGGCCTATGGCTGGGCCTTCGCCAACCCATTCCGCAAGCTCTATTACAATATGGCGGTTACTCTGATGTCCGCTCTGGTGGCGCTGGTGATCGGCGGCATCGAGGCGCTAGGCATGATCGGCGACCAGGCCGGTTTCAGCGGTGGTTTCTGGGGCCTCATCAAATCGGCGGCCGCGCATTTCGGCGTGATCGGCTATGCGATCATAGCCCTGTTCCTGACACTGTGGTGCGGGGCGGTGCTGGTCTATCGCTTTAAGGGGTACGACAGGCTGGATGCGCCGGTTTCCTCCTAGGCGGGAACCCAAGGCGTAGATGGTGTAGAGCGCAGCGAAACCCATCAATTGTGGCAACTCGCCGAATAGTCGATGGGTTTCGCTGCGCTCTACGCCATCCTACGGCCCTCGGCGGATACTCTTTTCTAAATTCCGCGCCAGCCGCGACCGCGCATGCAGGAGAGCAGCGCCACGGTGACGGTTTTGTGCGCCTTATCCGGTTCATTGGCCGGGCCTAAGGTCGTAACGCAGGTCGCGATGGCGTCTTTCGGATCGCCGCCGCCGAACTTGACCCAGGCCGTCACCGGGACCGGAGCCATCGGATCGGTCACGGGTGGTATCGGCGCAGCCGCTGCGGTCGTGGGTTTCATCCATGGCGTTTCCGCAGGAGACGTCGGGGCAGGAGCCGGCGCACCTCCAGGGGCAACCTTTGGCGGGATGTATGTGCTCGAGGGGCCGGCATCCAGGTCGGCGATGGTCCAGCCTTTGGCGTTCATGCAAGTCTTGTAAGCGGCGGGACCACCAACAGCCTGCTTGCAAGTTTGCTGATCCCCCTGGAGCGCATCGGCACCGGCGCCGGTCTTATAGGCGACCTCTCCGCAGCCGCTCAGCAGCAATGACGCCGCGCCCATTAGGCTCAAGACGGTCCAGCGCATTCTGTTCATCTTCCTATTTTCCCATAGGCTTAGTCGTGCACACCCTCTGCACGCTGATGGCGAATATCCGCCGAACCCATGCTGCATCGCAATACGCTATTTGACGTATTTCGCACCTGCGAACCCACCCATAGCCTCCGGGGCGATGAAAGGCCATCCGCTAACGGGTAGCCAAACGATCAATAACGACTAGCAGAGGGACACGAATATGCGTGGATTAGTCAGAGTCTCTAATACTGATCGGATAAACAACAAGAGATTAAGACGGGGTGTCACTACCGCCGCCCTGCTCACCGCCTGCGCGCTGCCTGTTGCATCCGCGACCGCCGGCGGCACGATCGCGTTCGGCGACGGGGAGTCCGTCAGCCTGGGGCTCGGCCTGCGCAGCAGCTTCACCAGCACCGAACATGGCGCGCCGGACGGCTCGCGTTCCTCCGATTTCAGTCTCGACAGCGTCCGCCTCTATATCGGCGCGTCGTTGAACGACCACATCAAGGCGACCTTTAATACCGAGCGCAACGGTAATGGCGATGTCGAGGTGCTGGATGGTTACGCGCAGTTCGAGTTCGCTGACGAATTCAACGTCTGGGTCGGCCGCATGCTGCCGCCAAGCGACCGCGCCAACCTGGACGGCCCCTATTATCTGAATACCTGGCTGTATCCGGGTGTGGTCTCGCAATATCCCGCCAAGTTCGCCGGGCGCGATGACGGCGCGACGCTTTGGGGCAAGCTGCTCGACAAGAAGCTGGTCTATTCGGCCGGCGCGTTCGAGGGACACAACCGTATCGGCGGCGCGTCGAATACCGGCGACAACCTGCTCTATGCCGGCCGCATTGCCTATAACTTCCTCGATGCCGAGCCCGACCCGGCTTACTACGAGAGCAGCACCTATTACGGTTCGGTCGATATCCTCACCCTGGCCTTCGCCGCGCAATATGAAGCGGACGGCGTCGGCACCGCCGCGAGACGGGGCGACTACACCGGCTGGAATATGGACCTGCTGTTCGAGAAGAAGCTGTCCTTCGGCGTCGTGACCCTGGAAGGTGCCTATTACAATTACGACACCGACGGCGTGAAAGATGTGGCGCCAAACTTCAACGGCGCGGGCCCGACTGCCAATGTCGGTGGCATCACACAGGGGGACGGTTATCTGATCGGTGCCGCCTACCTCTTCCCGCAAAAGGTCGGCTGGGGCCAGTTCCAACCCTTCTTCCGCTATCAGAGCTTCGACGCCGATCTGAACCGCACGACGTCGAACGAATATGACCTTGGCGTCAATTACGTCATCGACGCCCACAACGCCCGCATCTCGCTCGACTATAGCAAGAATGACGGCACCGGAACGCAAGGTTTCGACCGGTTTATCGCCGGTATCCAGCTGCAATTCTGATCAATCGCAACTTAACCAAACTTGAGGAGACAACTCATGAGAACTCGTTTTCTGCTGCAATCCTTCACCTTCCTGGGCGTCGCCGCGACGGTCGCCTTCACCACCGTGAACCCGGCGAAAGCCGAAGACGGCACGATCAAGGTCGGCATCCTGCACTCGCTGTCGGGCACGATGGCGATCAGCGAGACCGTGCTGAAAGACGTCGCGCTGATGACGATCGAAGAGATCAACGCCAAGGGCGGCGTTTTGGGCAAGAAGCTCGAGGCCGTTGTCGTCGATCCCGCATCGGACTGGCCGCTTTTCGCGGAAAAGGCCCGGCAACTCCTGTCCAAGGACAAGGTCGCTGTAACCTTCGGCTGCTGGACCTCGGTGTCACGCAAGTCGGTCCTGCCGGTGTTCAAGGAGCTGGACGGTCTGCTGTTCTATCCGGTCCAATATGAAGGCGAAGAGCTGGAGAAGAACGTCTTCTACACCGGCGCCGCGCCGAACCAGCAGGCCATTCCGGCCGTCGAATATCTGATGAGCAAAGATGGCGGCGGAGCCAAGCGCTTCGTGTTACTCGGCACGGATTATGTCTATCCGCGCACCACCAACAAGATCCTGCGCGCCTTCCTTCATTCCAAAGGCATCACCGATGCAGACATCATGGAGGAATACACGCCGTTCGGTCACAGCGACTATCAAACCATTGTCGCGAACATCAAGAAGTTCGCCACAGGCGGGAAGACGGCGGTCGTCTCGACCATCAACGGCGATAGCAACGTCCCATTCTATAAGGAACTCGGCAATGCCGGGCTGAAGGCGACCGACGTTCCTGTCGTGGCCTTCTCGGTCGGGGAAGAGGAACTGCGCGGCGTCGATACCAAACCGCTGGTCGGCGATCTTGCCGCCTGGAACTACTTCATGTCGCTGAAGAATCCGGCGAACGAAGAGTTCAAGAAGAAGTGGGCCGCCTATGCCAAGGCCAAGGGCCTGTCCAGCGCCGCCAAGCCGCTGACCAACGATCCGATGGAGGCGACCTATATCGGCATTAATATGTGGAAACAGGCGGTCGAGAAGGCCGGCACCACGGATGTCGAAAAGGTCATCCCGTGGGTCGGCGGTCAGCAATTCGCCGCGCCAAACGGTTTCACGGTCGAGATGGATCCGAAGAACCACCATCTGCACAAGCCGGTCTTCATCGGCGAAGTGAAGGCCGACGGCCAGTTCAATGTCGTCTGGAAAAGCCCGGGCCCGATCAAGGCCCAGCCCTGGAGCCCCTACATCCCGGGCGACGAGGGCAAGAAGGACGAGCCCGACATAAAATAAGCCGAAACTGCTTCCATCCGTCGCGGCCAAGTCTTTTCGTAGACGGCCGCGGCGGGTGGCGGTGGAACCGATTTCAAATGAACTGTGAACATGCCCGAAATCTCCTCGCCCTAGCGGGGAAAGTGAGGGGCCCGCGAAGCGGGAAGGTGAGGAGGCTGCGGACCGTGGGTTTTTCACTATTCGACCAGCATACGACCTGCTGCATCACCTCTTCGCCCGGCGCTTCGCGCCACCCTCTCCCCCTTAGGTCTCATCCGGAGTGACGGTCATGCGTAAGTTTTTACCTGCACTGACCGGCCTTGCCGCATTGGCTCTGTGCCATTTCGCCGAGGCGTTCGATGCCGCGACCGCGACGGTGCTGGCGTCCGGGAACAGCGATACGCGCATTGAGGCGCTGAACAAGGTGATCGCGGGAAGCGACACCGCCGCCCTTCCGTTTCTCGAAAAGATGCTAGCTGAGGGCGTCAAGATTTCCGGCGACAAGGCCTTCATTGTCGATGGCGACAAGGCGTTCGACCCCGTGACCGGGCAGCCGGCGGAACTGCCGGCCGATGCCGACGACGTGGTCAACAGCAACCGTATGCGCAACGAGATCGAATCTGCGATTTCCACTTTAAAGCTGACTTCACCCGACCGCACGGTCCGGCTCGAGGCCGCGAAGTCGCTCCAAGGCGGCGACACCGATGAGGCCAAGCTGCCGCTGGTGCAGGCCGCCGAAACCAAGGAAAAAGATCCCGAAATCCGTGACATATTGGGCCAAGTGCGAGCGAATATTCAGTTGACCAGCACCGACAAGGCGGTGCGGCTAGCCGCGGTCAAGACGCTAGCCGAAAGCTCCAGCCCCAATATCAAGGAGATGCTGTCGACCCGGCTTGCCGCCGACGGCGAGACGGATCCCGAAGCGCGCACCGCGATCGTGGGAGCGATCAAGGACATAGAAGGGCGGCTGTCCCGTTTTGAGTTGATCGCGCAGATATTCACCGGCGTCAGCCTGGGCAGCATATTGCTACTGGCCGCGCTGGGCCTCGCCATCACCTATGGGCTTATGGGCGTGATCAATATGGCGCATGGCGAACTGATGATGATTGGCGCCTATGCGACCTATGTGGTGCAGAATCTCTTCCGCGCCTATCTGCCGGATGCGTTTCAATTCTATCTGCTCGCGGCGCTGCCGGTCGCATTTCTGGTGACCGCCGGCGTCGGCATGGTGATCGAACGGCTGGTATTGCGCTACCTCTATGGCCGGTCGCTGGAGACGCTGCTGGCGACCTGGGGGACCAGCTTGTTCCTGATGCAGCTCGTCCGCACGATCTTCGGCGCGCAGAATGTGGGTGTCGAAAATCCCGACTGGATGTCGGGCAGCATCTCGCTCGCGGCCAGCCTGTCGCTTCCCTATAACCGCATCGTCATCATCGGCTTCGCGGCCGCCGTGCTGGCTTTCATGTGGTGGCTGCTGACTAAGACCCGCCTCGGCCTGTTCATGCGCGCCGTTACCCAGAACCGCACGATGGCGCGCTGCGTCGGTGTGCCGACCGCCAAGGTTGATACGATGGCCTTCGGGCTCGGCTCGGGCATCGCGGGGCTTGCCGGCGTGGCCCTGTCACAGATCGGCAATGTCGGGCCTGACCTCGGCCAGCATTACATCGTCAATTGTTTCATGGTGGTGGTGCTGGGCGGCGTCGGACAGCTCGCGGGCACCGTGCTCGCGGCGCTTGGGCTGGGCATCGTCAGCAAATTCCTGGAAGGGATCACTGGGGCGGTGCTCGCGGAAATCGTCGTCTTGATCTTTGTGGTCGTCTTCATCCAGCGGCGTCCGCAAGGGCTCTTCGCGATGACCGGCCGTTCGGCGGAGGTATAGGCCATGGACGCTGTCGAGGGCATGAGCGCTGTCACGGGCCCGAACGCCGGTGCAGGCATGCTCGATCGCCGTAACCCACCGGGCCTGTTTAATCGGCTGTATGGCAAGACGGGCTGGAGCCTGTTTTTCGCCGGGCTCGCGGTTACCTGCGCGCTGGTTCCTCTGCTGAACCTAATCGTCCCGGAGGGCAGTTTCCTTCATCTGCCGGATTATTGGGTCGCCTTGCTCGGCAAGATCATGTGCTACGCGATCCTTGCCCTGGCGATGGATCTGGTGTGGGGCTACACAGGCATCTTGAGCCTGGGTCACGGCATCTTCTTCGCGCTCGGCGGCTATGCCTTCGGCATGTATCTGATGCGCCAGATCGGCCATGACGGATCCTATCACAGCGACCTGCCCGATTTCATGGTCTTCCTCGATTGGAAAGCCTATCCGTGGTACTGGAAATTCACCAACCACATCGCCTACGTGCTTCTGCTTGTGGTGCTGGCCCCCGCGGTCCTGGCGCTCACCTTCGGCTTCTTCGCCTTCCGCTCACGGATCAAGGGCGTCTATTTCTCGATCATCACCCAGGCGATGACAGTGGCCTTCATGCTGCTGTTCTTCCGCAACGAGACAGGGTTCGGCGGCAATAACGGGTTCACCGATTTCAAGCGCATCCTGGGCCATCCGATCGCTACGGCCGGTACCCGGATGATCCTGTTTATGACCACGGCCCTGGTCCTGCTCGGGCTGATGCTGGTGCTGCGCTATATCGTGACCAGCAAGTTCGGCCGCATTCTGATGGCGATCCGCGATGCGGAGGGCCGGATCATGTTCACCGGCTATAATCCGCTGATCTACAAGCTGGCAATCTGGACCTTCTCCGCCATGATCGCAGGTGTCGCCGGGGCGCTTTATGTGCCGCAGATCGGCATCATCAATCCGGGCGAGATGTCGCCGGGCAACTCGATCGAGATCGCGATCTGGACGGCCGTGGGCGGGCGGGGAACCTTGGTCGGCGCGCTGATCGGCGCGGTTATCGTCAACGGCGCCAAAAGCTGGTTCACCCAGGCTTTCCCCGATTACTGGCTCTATTTCCTCGGCGCCCTCTTCATCATGACGACCCTGTTCTTGCCCAAGGGTGTGATGGGGCTTATCGACAAATGGAAGGTGCGGACATGAGCGCGGGCGGTAAAAGTCCGGCAGTCGATGTCGGCGGTTCGAGCACCTTCGGCCACCTCATGCCGCCGTCGGGAGAGCTAGATGCCAGCCACGGTGTAGTTCTCTATCTTGAGGATGTGACCGTCAGCTTCGACGGTTTCCGGGCGCTCAACAAGCTGTCCTTCTCGGTCGATGTGGGCGAACTGCGCTGCATCATCGGGCCGAACGGGGCGGGCAAGACGACGATGATGGATGTCATCACCGGCAAGACCCGGCCGCAAAGCGGCAAGGTCTTTTTCGGTCAGACGATGGATCTGACCAAGATGCGCGAACCGGAGATTTCCCAAACGGGTATCGGCCGCAAATTCCAGAAGCCCACCGTGTTCGAACAGCACAGCGTCTTCGATAATCTGGAGCTGGCGATCAAGGCCGATCGCGGCATCTGGCATTCTTTGTTCGCCAAGTTGAGCGGCGAGCAGATGGACCGGATCGACGAGATTCTGGAAACTGTGCAACTGCAGGAGATGGCCGATTTGCGCGCCGGGCTGCTGTCTCACGGCCAGAAGCAATGGCTGGAAATCGGCATGCTGCTGGCGCAGGAGCCCAAGCTGCTGCTGCTTGATGAGCCGGTGGCCGGAATGACCGATCACGAGACGGTGCGCACCGCCGAACTGCTGAAGACGCTCGAGGGCAAGCATTCGATCGTGGTGGTCGAGCACGATATGGATTTCGTCGGCTCCATCGCGCGCAAGGTTACGGTGCTGCATGAGGGCAGCGTCCTGGCCGAAGGCACGATGGACAAGATCCAAAAGGACGAAAAAGTCATCGAGGTTTATTTGGGCCGGTGAAATGCTGAGGACACAGACATGCTGAACGCCGCGGCGATCAATCAATATTACGGCAACAGCCATATCCTGAGAGACGTGAGTTTCGATGTGCCGATGGCGGCCTGCACCGTGCTGCTGGGCCGTAACGGCGTCGGCAAGACCACCCTTTTGCGCAGCATCATGGGAGTTGTTCCGGTGCGCACCGGGAAAGTCACCTTCAACGGCCAGGACATCACCAACCTGTCCTCCAACGCCCGCGCGGCGCGGGGGATGGCCTATGTCCCGCAGGGCCGCGAAATCTTCGCCCGGCTGACGGTCGAGGAAAACCTTCTGATGGGTATGGCGGTGAAGAAGAGCCGGGACGCCCGGGTCATTCCGGCCAAGGTCTACGACATGTTTCCGGTGTTGAAGCAGATGCTGCACCGTCGCGGCGGCGATCTGTCCGGCGGGCAGCAGCAGCAGCTCGCCATCGCCCGGGCGCTGGTCTCAGACCCCAAGCTGCTGATCCTCGACGAGCCGACCGAGGGTATCCAGCCTTCGATCATCAAGGATATCGAACGCGTCATCCGCATGCTGGCGCAAAGGGGCGACATGGCGATTCTGCTGGTCGAGCAATACTACGATTTCGGGATGGCGCTGGCCGACCATTACATGGTCATGTCGCGCGGGCAGGTCATCAAACAGGGTTTCGGGGCCGATATGGAGCGCGACAATATTCGGGAGTTTGTTGCGCTGTGACGCTGCTATATCCTTCGGGGCAAGGCGCCGTCCGGCGCCGCTAGCTCGGAGACATGATGGCTGTGCCGCGCGCCGCCTGGAAGGCGGAGCTGACGCTGGTTTACCGGCGTACCGGCGACCGCAGCGTGCTGGCGGAACGGCGGCATGAAGGGCCGTTGGTCGTACAGAAGCCGCTTTATCCGGAGGGCCGCGGCGTCTGCCACTCCATCCTCGTGCATGCGCCGGGCGGCGTTGCCGGCGGCGACGCGCTGACCGTGAATCTGTCGCTCGAGCCGGCTGCGCGGGCGCTGATCACCACGCCGTCCGCTACTAAATGGTACAAGGCAGACGGGCGTTTCGCGCGTCAGACCGGGCATTTCCGCGTTGCCGAGGGCGCGGTGCTTGAATGGCTGCCGTTGGAGGCGATCATCTTCGACGATGCCGATGCCACGATCGAATCGCAGGTTCTTCTGGAAGATGGAGCGGCTTTCGCCGGCTGGGAGATCACCTGCCTGGGGCGCCGCGCGTCAGGGGAGGTGTTTCGCCAGGGATCGCTGCGTCAGTCGCTGGAAATCTCCCGCAACGGCAGGCTAATCTGGAACGACCGGATCGCACTGGCCGGCGGCGACCGGCTGTTGACATCGCCGGTCGGGTTGGGCGGTCATCATGTCGCCGGATCGATGGCGGTCGCGGGACCCGCGAGCTTACCGGCGGAATTGCTGGATGCATGCCGAACACTGACGCCCCCGGATGGGGAAGGCGGCATTACGGCGATGCCCGAGATCGTCTCCGCCCGTTATCTCGGCGGCAGCGCGGAGCATGCAAAAAACTATTTCGAATCCATTCGGCACGTGCTCAGACCCTGGTATGCTGCACTGCAAGCGCACCGGCCGCGCATCTGGGATAGTTGACGTTTTGACGACGAGGTCTTGATGGAACTGACGCCACGGGAAACGGAAAAACTGCTGATCTTCACTGCCGCCCTGGTGGCCGAACGGCGCAAGGCACGCGGACTGAAGCTCAATTACCCGGAAGCGGTCGCCTTCATCACCGCCGCTATCCTTGAAGGCGCGCGCGATGGGCGGCGCGTGGCAGACCTGATGGGCTATGGTGCGACCATTCTCGCGCGCGACGATGTGATGGAGGGAGTCGCCGAGATGATCCCGGAAATCCAGGTCGAGGCGACCTTCCCAGACGGCACCAAGCTGGTGACCGTTCACAATCCGATTCCATAGGGGCCCCGAATGATCCCAGGCGAAATTCTGGCGGAACCGGGCGAAATCGAGCTCAACGCCGGACGTGAATCGGTGACCGTCAAGGTTGCCAATAGCGGCGACCGGCCGATCCAGGTCGGCTCCCACTATCATTTCTTCGAGACCAACGAAGCGTTGAGTTTCGACCGTGACGCCGCCTATGGCATGCGGCTCGATATCGCCGCGGGCACGGCGGTGCGGTTCGAGCCCGGGCAGACGCGGACCGTACGGCTGATCCCCTATGAAGGCGATCGCAGGGTCTATGGTTTTCAGGGCAAGGTGATGGGGGCACTGAAATGAGCCTAAAGATTGGGCGCCAGGCCTATGCCGAAATGTATGGTCCCACCGTTGGCGACCGGGTGCGGCTGGCCGATACCGGCCTGTTCGCCGAGGTCGAGCTGGATTTCACCCGCTATGGCGAGGAGGTGAAATTCGGCGGCGGCAAGGTGATCCGCGACGGGATGGGGCAGGGGCAGCTCGTGTCCGCCCAGGTTGCCGATACGGTCATCACCAACGCGCTGATCATCGATCATTGGGGGGTAGTCAAGGCCGATATCGGCATCAAGAACGGCCGGATCTCGGCTATCGGAAAGGCCGGCAATCCCGATATCCAGTCCGGCGTCACCATCCCGATCGGCGCTGGAACCGAGGTGATTGGCGCCGAGGGCATGATCGTCACGGCCGGCGGCATCGACACCCATATCCATTTCATCTGTCCCCAGCAGATCGACGAAGCGCTGATGAGCGGCGTTACTACCATGATCGGCGGCGGTACCGGGCCTGCGACAGGCACTTTCGCCACCACCTGTACGCCCGGTCCCTGGCATATTCACCGGATGCTGCAATCGGCTGACGCTTTCCCGATGAATCTGGGATTCCTGGGCAAGGGCAATGCCAGCCTGCCCGATCCCTTACGCGAGCAGGTGACGGCCGGCGCCATCGGGCTGAAGCTGCATGAGGATTGGGGCACGACCCCGGCCGCGATCGATAACTGCCTGTCGGTGGCCGACGAGATGGATGTTCAGGTCGCGATCCACAGCGACACGCTGAACGAATCCGGTTTCGTCGAGGCGACCTTGGCTGCTTTCAAGGGCCGCGCCATCCACACCTTTCATACCGAGGGCGCGGGTGGCGGTCATGCGCCCGATATCATCAAGGCGGCCGGTCAGCCCAACGTGCTGCCGTCCTCGACCAATCCGACGCGGCCCTATACCGTCAACACAATCGACGAACATCTCGACATGCTGATGGTGTGCCACCATCTGGACCCCGCCATCGCCGAGGATATCGCCTTCGCTGAAAGCCGTATCCGGCGCGAGACGATCGCGGCGGAAGATATTCTCCACGATATGGGCGTCTTCTCGATGATGTCGTCGGACAGCCAGGCGATGGGCCGGGTGGGCGAGGTCATCATCCGCACCTGGCAGACGGCGCATAAGATGCGGGAGCAGCGCGGTTCCTTGCAGGGCGATCCATCCCGCAACGACAATAACCGGATCAAACGTTACATCGCCAAATACACGATCAACCCCGCAATTACTCACGGCATCGGCCATCTGGTGGGCTCGATCGCGGTCGGTAAGCTGGCCGATCTGGTGGTGTGGAAGCCGAGCTTTTTCGGAGTGAAACCATCGCTGATCCTGAAAGGCGGGTCGATTGCCGCCGCGGCGATGGGCGACCCCAACGCCTCGATCCCGACGCCACAGCCGGTCCGTTATCGCCCGATGTTTGGCGCGTTTGGGGGCGGGTTGAAGACTTCGGTGACCTTCGTCTCGCAGGCTGGGCTAGACAATCCCGAGGTGTCGGCGCTGGGCTTGTCCAAGCCGCTGCACGCGGTGAGGGATACGCGGACGGTTCGCAAATCCGACATGATCCATAATGACGGCCAACCTGTGATAGAAGTCGACCCTGAGACCTATATCGTCAAGGCCGACGGCGTGCCGCTGATCTGCGAACCGGCGAGCGTGCTGCCGATGGCGCAACGCTATTTCCTGTTCTAGAGCAATTCAGAATGAATTATCCGCAGATTACTCAGATTTCGCAGATGAGAGAAAATCTAACTCCGTGATTCCAAACGTAGCGAATCAATCCAGAGCATCTCACCGTGAAACTGGGCAATTGGCTCTGCATTGCCGCGTCGCTGCGCTCCTCGCACGGACGGGGGGAAAACGAGATTTTGTCTCAGTAAATCTGCGCAATCTGCCGATCAATAATTCATGCTGACCATCACCGAACGCATACCCGGCGAGGGACCGTCCGACGACCGGCTGGTTCTGCCGTTCGACCGGCGGCAGAAAAGTCGGCTGCGGGTTC
>JAQGIF010000054.1 GCA_028291345.1 Rhodospirillales bacterium
GCGTATATTCGTCGGCCTCCGTCTGGTGCGCCGCCACCGGAAAATACAGCCCATCCTTCGCCGTTTGAGGAGCCTGGGCATTCACGGCCGAACAAACCGGGAGCGCGAGAAGAATCGCGATCCCCAGACAAACGCGCTCTTGCATCAACCTGCCCTCATTCCTATGAAACGATCCAGACACTGCGAGGCGAAGAAAATCAGGTCTACGAGCGAACGGCTCCCGTGAGCCGCGGCTTCAGGGCGCGACCCAGCCCATGACGGGCACCGAGCTGATTGCGTTCTTCTGGCTGCCTTCAATGATCCGGTCACTATACGAGACGTAGACGAGTACGTTCCTGCCGCGATCGAAGAAGCGCACGACGTGCAATTGTTTGAACAACAGGCTGCGACGCTCATCGAATACAGTCTCCCCATCCCGCAAATCGCCCGCAATTTTAATTGGGCCGACCTGGCGGCAGGCGATGCTGGCGTCGCTGGTGTCCTCGGCGAGGCCCAGCCCGCCCTTGACGCCACCAGTGACCGCTCGGCTGATGTGGCAGGCAACGCCCCTGACCTTCGGATCGTCAAACCCATCCACCACGATCCGATCATTTGGACCCAGCCACCGGAACCTGGTGCTGACCTGGCCTGTCGTACCGCGCTCCGGCCGGCTCCAGATCCACACCGCAAAGGCGAACGCCAGTAAGAGCGCGCAAGCTCCCGCGATAGCAGCGACTCTTCGCATAGATCACCTCATAGCCGTCTACCAGACGTGCCCGGCCGAATCCCGCCGACCGTTTTCCGTCAGCCGCTAAGGTACAGCGGCGGGGGGTAGCGCTTCCAGCCAGTGCAACACCGTCGCCTGCAGGGCGATCCTGGCGCTGCTGAACGCATGGTCGGTGTCCAACAGCTCGGCCGTCAGATGCTGAGCCCCAAGCTGATGCAACCGGTCCAGCAGGCTAGCCGCCTTGTCGTCCTCGTCATCGTGCGTGGCCGTGACAAGCAGCACCCGCTCCTGGGCCAACGGCACTGCAAGCTGTGTCAGATCGAGTAGCGGCCCCTTGCGCATCACTTCGTCCGTCAGGGACGACGCTGTTGCGCCGACGAGTCGGCCGTCCACGTCGTCGAATGCGGTCAAGCCCGCAGTCTTGCGTCGAGCCGCCGTCAATGGCTGCCACGCCCTTGCGTCGAAGCTGATGTCCCACGGCGCAACCAAGGCAATGCCGACTACCCCGGGCGCACCGACCGACGCTCGCGCCGCGATATAGCCGCCGTAGCTATGGCCCATGAGAACGATTCGATCATGATCAACTCCCCACAGATTGGCGCTCGTGGGGTCGCGCAATTGCGTAAGGAGCGCACGGGCGTCGTCAAGGCCGCCCGACAGCGTGAACTTGCCGCCGGAGCCCCAGGAGCCGCGGTAGTGAAAGGTGATCACGGTCCAACCTGCGCGTCTGATCGCCTGCGCCAGATCCAGGTTCTGCTCGTTTCCGGGCAAACCATGCAGGAGTATGACCGTAGGATGATTTCCAGCCCCGTTCGGGCGGTACAGCTGCGCGTTGATCAATGCGCCGTGACTGCGGAACTGCACGCCTCCACCCGTCGCCGGGTTTACCGGATCGGTCGGCGGGTCGGCAAAGACGGCAGTTGGGAGATCGGTCCCCCCTGAATTCGTGGATCCCGCCCCTTCCCTCCGATAAATCACCGCGCCGTCGAAGATAGTCATATCCACGCGTACGTTCTCGATCCGCGTGGGTTCGATCTGAAAAATGTCATCTGATAGAACCACCAGGTCCGCTAGTTTTCCCGGTTCGAGCGAGCCCTTGATGGCCTCCTGATGCTCGGCGAAAGCCGACCCGACAGTGTACGCGTGGACCGCTTCCGCCACCGTGATGCGCTGTTCGGGTACCCAGCCTTGCGGGTTCTTGCCGTCCAGGGTTCGGCGGGTGGTGGCGGCATAGATCCCCATCAGCGGATCCAGCGGCGCGACCGGCCAGTCCGAACCGAAGGCCAGCACCGCGCCATGGTCCAGCAGCAGGCGCCAGGCATAACTCGACTTGACGCGCTGGCGCCCCAATGGCTTTTCGGCCCAGCGACCATCATCGATTGCGTGATAGGGCTGCATCGAGGCGATGACGCCGAGCGGGGCGAAGCGCGCTGCGTCGTCGGGCCGCAAATGCTGCACATGCTCGATACGAAAGCGGCGATCGGCGACACCATTCTGGCGTTCCGCCCGCTCGAACAAGTCGAGCACCGTGTGAATCGCGCGATCGCCGATGGCATGAATGGATATCTGCAGGCCGGCCTGATCGGCTCCTTGAATGTTGGCATACATCCTGGCGGTATCCATGAGATCGGTGCTGGCCAACCCGCTCTTGCCGGGCTCGTCGGAGAACGGCGCATCCATCCAGGCGGTCCCAGAACCCAACGCACCATCGGCAAAGCTCTTCAAATTGCCAGTCCGTAACAATGGGCTGCCAAAACCTGCCTGCACCCCGACGGCGGCAGGATTTTTCCAGTCGCGCAGCGGTCCGGCATCATAGATCCGCACCGTCAGCGACCCGGCCAAGGCGAATTTTTGAAATTCGCGAAATTTCAGCGCCGTGTTCTGATCAGTCGGCGCGTCCGCCATGTTCTGCACACTGGTGACGCCGTGGCTGGCGGCTTCGTGCATCGCTGCCGTCATCGCAGCATCCAACTCTTGCGGCGATAGAAACGGCATGACCCGCTCCACCAACGCCGTGGCTTCGTCTTTCAGAATGCCTGTCGGATTGCCGTCGCGATCACGCACTATCTCTCCGCCGGGGACGTCTTTAGTGGTGCGATCGATCCCGGCGAGCTTCATGGCGTAGGCGTTCGCCAGCACCATGTGGCCGTCGATCCGCCACACCATCACCGGATTGTGAGGCGTGACGTCGTCGATCAGTTGATGGGTCGGTAGTACCGCCGGATTCCAGCGCTGATGGTCCCAATTGCCGGCCCGGATCCACATGCCTTCGCTCAACGACTTGGCGTAATCGCCAAGACGGCGGCGGAATTCAGCGGCGCTGTTGGCGTTGCCCAGTTGAACATGGAGCAGTGAGCTGCCGCCACCCAGGAAATGCACGTGGGAATCATTGAAACCCGGCAGCACGCGGCGGCCTTGCAGATCGATGATCCTGGCCTTCGGACCAGCCAGCTTTCTCATGGACGCGGAGGACCCGACCGCCAGAATCCGCTGTCCCTCGATGGCGAGCGCTTCGGCTTCGGGCAAGCCCGGATTCTCGGTCCAGATCTTGCCATTGAGCAAAATCAGCGTAGCCGTCTGAGCCCGCGCAAGACCGGCGCCGGCCGCGAGTAGGAAAGCAACCGTGCAGCAGATGAGTCGTCGCATACTGATCTCCATCAAGTTGGTGAAGCGGCCGTGGTCAGCGCGAGAAAACCGCGCCGCGGGGCGCGCCGGTTCCTCCAGGCGAACAGACAGTGGCCTGCATGCGCAGCAGTCGAAGCCTCCAAAAGCGAATTCACGGCGGGCGCGCCGGCACACAATAACAGCGTGACAATCCATTCCCCGCAAGGAACAACAAAGCGGAGCGATTGTAGACTGTATTCACGCACTGGAAAGACGCAGTGTGGACTACGCGCCGCTAAAGAGTGTTTGGCTATCTCTTTAAGAGGATCGCGCCCCATTCATTTGCGCCACGACGGTCGCGGTAGAGCGCGTCGTGCAAAGCCATCTCCGTCAACAGCCGATCGCTCTCAGCGGGAGAGACCCTGCGACTGCGGTGGCCATATCGGACATCGTCGAAGAAGAGCGGAGGCATCCGCACTCCTCGTGCCCGGGAAGTTTTGGCCGAAGGTACTTACTCCGCCGGCCACAGTTTCCACGGACCGTCATCTGGCTGGGGATGCATTTGTGCTACATGCGAGCTCCCAAAGCTCGCTAACCCGCTGAAACAACAAAAAAAAAGAAGCCTCCAGGACAGCCACTAAAGGTGACTGCGTCCGGGACGGTCCGCTAGACTGCGCGGCATGGAGTCCAAACTCGCAAAAGAAGCCGAGCAGGCGCT
>JAQGIF010000053.1 GCA_028291345.1 Rhodospirillales bacterium
GCCAGCTGCCGGCTCAGTATCGGCACGGTCAGCGTGCCGTCGACATGCTGCCCGCCTGTCATCGCCACCGCGTCGTTGAACAGTACCTTATAGGTGATGTTCGCCTTGGCCGAGACCGAGAAGCGGATCGCCAGCAGCCCGGAATGGAAATAGGTGCCGTCGCCCAGATTGCTGAAAATGTGCGGTGTGTCCACGAACGGTGCTTCGCCGATCCACGTCGTGCCTTCGGCGCCCATCTGGGTGAAGGTGTCGGTATTGCGCTCGGGCATCATCCAGGTGACGAGATAATGACAGCCGATGCCGCCGGCCGCCCTGCTGCCATCAGGCAGCTTAGTAGAGCTGTTATGTGGGCAGCCTGAGCAGAAATAAGGGCCGCGCTGGTTCTTCGCGACCAGGGTCTTCAATATGTCGTCGTTATATTGAAGACGTTCGAGCCGGGTGCGCACATGCTCGTCCAGCAACTCTTCGTGCGGCAGGCAATAGGCGATGGCGCGGGCGATCTCGGCGGTCGACAGATCCCCGACCGATGGCAGAAGCGGCTTCCCTTCGCGGTTGCGCTTGCCGACCACTTGCGGCCATTGATCCCCGGACAGCCCGTACAGCACGTCTCGCAGCTGCCGCTCCATCAGTTCGCGCTTTTCTTCGATCACCAGCACCTGCTGAAGGCCACGTGCGAAGTTGCGGGCGCCCTCCGGCTCGATCGGCGCGGTCATGCCGACTTTGTAGAGGCGGATGCCGTGCGCGCCCGGGTCGCCGATACCTAAATCGTGTAGCGCCTGGATAACATCGAGATAGGATTTGCCGGCGGTCATGATGCCCAGACGGGCATTGGGCGGATTGCTGACGATCCGGTCGATCGGGTTAGCGCGGGCGAAGGCCAGCGCCGCCGGCACCCGGAACTCGCGCAGCAGCTGCTCCTTCTCCAGCGGGCGCATGCCCAGGCGGATATGTAGCCCGCCGTCCGGCATCACGAAATCGGTCGGCAGGATAATGCGCGGCTTGCCGGGGCGTAGGTCGACCGTCGCTGTCGAATCCATCGTGTCGGCCAGAGCGATCAGCCCAACCCATAGCCCGGCATAGCGCGACATCGCCCACCCATAGAGGCCAAACTCCAGCACCTCCTGGACGCTGGCTGGGTTGAGAACCGGAATCTCCGCATCCAGCAGGGCGAATTCGCTCTGGCTGGGCAGGGTCGAGGATTTGGAGGCGTGGTCGTCCCCGGCGACCAGCAGCACGCCGCCATGGGGCGAGGTGCCGTCGGCATTGGCGTGGCGGAAGGCGTCGCCCGAGCGGTCGACGCCGGGTGCCTTGCCGTACCAGAGACCGAAGACGCCGTCATATTTGGCGTCGCCGTGCAATCCGGCCTGCTGGCTGCCCCACACGGCGGTTGCGGCCAGGTCTTCGTTCAAGCCGGGCTGAAAAACGATATTCTCGGAATCGAGGAATTTCGCGGCGTTCCACAGCTGCTGGTCGAACCCGCCCAGCGGCGATCCGCGATAGCCGGAGATAAAGCCAGCGGTGTTGAGGCCGGCCGCGCGGTCGCGCACTTTCTGCAGCAGGGGCAGGCGGACCAGCGCCTGCGTGCCGGTCATCACCACCCGGCCGGATACGGCGGTGTACTTGTCATTCAAAGCGACATCGCGCAGCGCCATCACCTAATCCTCCCGAACGTTTACCCTATTTATATAGCGTTGAATGCCTGAAGATTCTCATCAAAATGGGTCAGACACTTTGACTTTTGTGAATGATCTATCGAATAAATGCGCTGCCTCTGGTAGAATGATCCATGAACCTGGATGAATTCGACAAGAAGATCTTGGAGCGCTTGCAGAGCGACGCCACCATTGCCGTGGCCGACCTCGCGGAGCAGGTGGGGCTGTCGCAATCTACCTGCTGGCGGCGAATCAATGTGCTGGAACAGGCCGGGATTATCCGGTCGCGGGTCGCCTTGCTGGATGCCAAGGCGCTGGGCCTCGAGGTTACTGTATTCGCCAACATCAAGCTCTCGGCTCATGGCCGGCGCTCGCTCAGCGAATTCGAGGAGGCGATCGCCGTTTGCCCCGAGGTGATCGAATGCTACACGATGAGCGGCGAGATGGACTTCCTGCTCCATATCGTGTCGCGCGATATCGAGGCCTATGAACGCTTCCTGCGGGAAACCCTGCTGCAAATGCCTTCGGTGCAGGAAGTGCATTCGCATATCGCACTCAGCCGGGTGAAATATACCACCGCGCTCCCTTTGGCGGAGGTGCGATGATCGATCTCATCATTGTTTCCGATGGTTTTCTGTCCTGGCCCGGCGGCAGGGTGCGGGCGGCGACCGGCAAAAGCGGGCTGAGCCTGGATAAGAGGGAAGGGGATGGTGCGACGCCGGTCGGCACCTTCCCTTTGCGCGAGCTTTGGTTCCGCGAGGATCGGCTTCAACAGCCACAGACTGGGCTTCAGTGCTTCATCATTCGCCCCGACAGCGGCTGGTCCGACGATGTCGGCGATGCTCTCTATAATCGACCGGTCCCCATCCCGCATTCCTTTCGGCATGAGCGTCTATGGCGCGAAGACGGGCTTTACGACCTGATCGTGTCGCTGGGCTATAACGACGATCCACCGGTCCCCGGCCTCGGCAGCGCGATCTTCCTGCATTGTGCCCATCCGGAATACGCGCAGACCGAAGGCTGCGTCGCCATCGCGCGCCCCGACCTGCTGGCACTGTTGGCGGATTGCGGGCCGACGACGCGCATCGATATCGGGCCGGTTTAGCGCGCTCCGAAAATCGCCGTCCCCAACCGCACGTGGGTCGCGCCTGCGGCGATGGCCGCCGGATAGTCGCCGCTCATGCCTTGGCTCAAGATCGGCAGCTGATGCGTGTTCGCCAATGCCGCCATCTGGGTGAAATAGAATGATGGGTCCTGGCCGGCGGGCGGGATGCACATCAGCCCGACCACCGGCAGACGGTAATCGTCGCGCGACAGCGCCAGCAGAGCGCTGACATCGTGCGGCGCGACTCCAGCCTTCTGAGGCTCGTTGCCGATATTCACCTGGATATAGAAACGCGGCCGGCGGCCGGTGCGATGCACCTCCTCGGCCAGCTTTTCCGCCAGCTTCGGCCGGTCGACCGTCTCGATCACATCGAACAGCGCGACCGCATCCTTCACCTTGTTGGTCTGCAGCGGCCCGATCAGATGCAGGATCAAATCCGGGAATTCCGCTTTCAGTTGCGGGAATTTCGTCATAGCTTCCTGGACCCGATTCTCGCCGAAAACCCGTTGACCGGCGGCGAGTGCCTGCCGGATCGCGCGGATGCCATGGGTCTTGCTGACCGCCACCAGCGCGACCGAACGCGGGTCGCGCCCGGCCGCGACAGCCGCCTTGCCAATCTTCTCCTGCACCGCGTTCAGTCGCGCGGCAATGGCGTCGTCATCGGGTTCCATGGCAAGATCGGCGTCATTCATGGTTCAGCCCTCTCAAGTTCACAGCCGCCAGCCCGGCGGTCGCGCCATCCGGCGAAGTCTATATCCCGCGCTGTTATGCGCCGCCCTCGCGCCGGCAACGCTGCGCGCAGCCGATATCGACACTAGTCTCGGCGGATTCGTCAAATTGCAATCCGCCCTGCTCGATCCTGCGCGTGCGCCGGTCGGCGGTGCCGGCACACGGCTGGACGGTGAGGCGCATATCGCAATCGACGGCCAGACCGATACCGGCGTCACCTATGGCGGCCGTCTGCAGCTGCTGCGGGCCGCCAAGCCGCGTGACAATGGCAGCTATGCCGAGATCGCGTGGGCGTGGGGCGAATTCCGGCTGGGCGATTATGGCGGCGCGGCCCGTGAGCTGACGGTTTCGGCGCCGACGGTCGGCATAGGCCAAATCGACGGCGATCTCGACCGGTTCGGCGGACTATCGGCGCTGATCGCGCCTTATGCGCTGAACAACGACGATTCCACTAAGCTGACCTATCTGTCGCCGGCGGTATTCGGCTTCCGCCTCGGCCTGTCCTACACCCCGGAACTGGCCGGTGGCGGGATCGAGATCGTGCCGGCTCGCCGCATCGCCGGGATCGATACCCATCGTAACGTGACTGAGATCGCGCTGGGATCGACGCGCGATATCGGCGTGGTGACGGTTACTTCGGGCGCATCGGCGGTGTTCGGTGAAGCCAGGGCGGGCTCGCATCTGCACGATCTGGCGGGCGGCGCGGCGGGCGTCAAGCTAGCCTGGAACGGTCTCACCCTGGGGAGTGGCTTCGTCTATGACGGGCCGGGCACGCTGCCGCTCGATCGGCGGCCCGGCCATGTTGGCATCGAGAGCGTAGTCAGCGAGATCAATCTCGGGCTCACCTACGATATCGGCCACTGGAGCCTGGGCGCGTCATGGGCCCATGATTATCGCAAGGCTCTGCCGTCGAGCGATATCGTGTCCGCGGGTGTCGCCTACCGGATCGTACGCGGGCTCACGATCGGCGCCGACCTTTCGCATTACAGCCGCCCGTCGGGGCAAGGACAAGGGCGAGGCTTGGGTCAAATCGAGACGACCGTGCTGCTTGCCGAAACGGCGCTGCATTTCTGACCGGGTGTCAGCGACCCCGTTTGCCCTGATGGGGCGCATCGAAATGGAACAGGGATGGGTCGAACGTCATGCCGAACTTCCAGTTCGAGAAGCTGACATCCGTGATCTGCCCCTGGCCGTCGACCAGACGCCAGCCGCGCAGTTCGAGCGGCTGGTCCGAGAAGGCGACCGTCACCGATCCTTCGCCGTCGTTCTTGGGAGGGGTCAAGGTTGCGCGGATGACCCCGCCAGCGTGCTCGAACGCCGTGACCTTGACGCCGTCGGTGAGCGAGATTTTGGACCGCAGCAGGAAGTTGAGCGGGGTCGAGCCGATCGGCAGGTTCGACGCCTCTTTCTGCTGCGCATCCCAATAGATCACGAAGTCGCCATCGGCGATCAGAAGATTGCCCTTGGGCTCAGTATATTCGAAGCGCAGCTTGCTGGGCCGGCTCAGATCGAAAATGCCGTGGGAGACGCTGCCGTCCGGTCCGGCGAAAGTAAAATCGGCCTGCGCCGTGGTCAGCCCGTTCAGATACGCCTCAATGTTGCCGAGATCCTTCGCCTGGCTTGGACTGGCGAACTGTTGCGTCGCGGATTTCGTCTGCGAATAGCTGGGCATCGCAACCGTCATCGATAGGGCGATCGCGGCGGGAATAAGTTCATATGGGCGCATGGCGTATTTATCGGCCCGGAAGGTGGCAATACAAGGGCCAACCTTGGGCAACACCCTTGGCGAGGTCGATAAAATATATTTAAAACTGTCTGGAGTTTTGCCATTATGCCTGGGAGATACTCGGTTCTGATGAAAAAATCTTGTTCAAAACAAAATCCTAGAGAGATCGGCATCAGCGTTGAGTCGAAAGTGCCTCGGCGATTGATGGCCTCCAATCCGGAAATCGTACGGATTTTGAACTTGGAAGCGCTTTTTGCTAT
>JAQGIF010000115.1 GCA_028291345.1 Rhodospirillales bacterium
CGGCGCACCCCGCCATTCGTGCATGCTGGGATACAAAGATCGCCTGTGGAATCGGCGGCGCCTGGCCCCTCGCACCTGCTATCGGCAAGGCTTATACTGGAAAAGTAGGTAGTTGCGTGGTGCCGAACGATTATTTGCCTGCGGTGAAACAGCGGCTTCGCCAGCCCAGACTGGCCGAGATGGTGGCCGACGGATTGCGCGAACGCATCCTGTCCGGCGAACTGGCCGACGGCGCGATGCTGCCCAAGCAGGACGACCTGCTGATGGAGTTCCGCGTCAGCCCACCCTCGATCCGCGAAGCCTTGCGCATCTTGGAAACCGAGGGGCTGATCACGGTCCAGCGCGGCAATATCGGCGGGGCAATCGTCCATCGGCCGCAGCCGGGAAAAACCGCCTATATGCTGGCGATGGTGCTGCAGTCCCGCTCCGTCAATCTGCTGGATGTCCAGAACGCGATCCGTCACCTGGAGCCGGCCTGCGTCGCTGCCTGCGCGAGCAGGCCCGACCGGGAGAGCACCATCCTGCCGCGCCTGCGGGACAATATCGACCAGTCCCGCGCCCATATCGAAAATGCCGATAAATATATCGGCCTGGCCCGGCAGTTTCATGTCGAAATCGTCACCGGCTGCGGCAACGAGACGATGAGCCTGATCATCGGTGCGCTCGAATCGCTGTGGTCCGCCCAGATCGATCGGCTGGCCCGCCGCCCGGCGCAGCATGGCGCTTTCGCCGACCGCGCCGTCCGGATGGAAACGCTGAAAGATCATGAGAAGCTATACCGCTATATCGCCAAGGGTGACGCCGCCGGCGCCGAGCGAGCAGCACGGGAGCATTATTCCGAAGCCGCCCAGGAGACGGAAGGCTGGCAGCACGCCTTCGACCTGAACGCGATCATTAATGCCTCCTCGTTGCGCGACGGCTGACCTAGGGCGCGACGTCTGACCTGGAGCGCGACAACCGATGGAGAACGGCTGATCAAAGGCCGGCAACTTCGAGAAAACGATCGATCATCGCATTGACCTGAGCCGGTGCGATGAGCTGGATGAAGTGTCCCGCCCCGACGACCTGACCGACGCGCCAATTGTCACCCAAAGTTGCCAGGGTTTCCGGACCGGTGAACGGCTTATCCGCTAGTAAGAACAGGGCGGGAATCCGGCACTTCACGGCGGCGGCACCTCCGTCGAAGCGCAGTACCGTCTCCCGCATCGCCGAGGCCGCGTGGTCGGGGACCGACAGCATCCCGTCCAGTATGCTCTCCTTGAGTTCCGCTGGGTCATCCCGGCCGAACAGCCGCTCGCCGAAGAACTTACGACGCTGTTCCTGGGTCAGATCGCCGACCACCTTCAATTCGCCGACCTTGCCCGTCAGCGTACGGATGCCCGAATCGAAAATGACCAGCCCGCTCAGGAAGTCCGGCCGTTCCTCGGTCAGGTTCAGCAGGTTGCTGCCGCCGAAACTATGCCCCATCGCAACTGGACGACCCAGACCCAGCTCGGCGCACAGGAACACTAGGTCGTCGTTGAATTCCCGGTTCGAATAGGCGCTGTGCGGCTTATCGCTTTGCCCATGACCGCGCATATCGACGGCGATGAGGCGATGGGTCCGGGAAAAATGCTCGAACTGGGGCAGCATATGGGTGTGATTGCACTGCATGCCGTGCACCAGAAGCATCGCCTTGTCTCCGGCGCCGGCTTCCACGTAAGCCAGCCGCCCCCCCCTCCCGCGTCACATATTTCATCGCCGTTCCCCAAAAGCGCCCGCTGACCAGGCTGCTTTTGTATATAAGATAGCACAGATATCGGAGAGGCCCGGGTCGGGTCAAAGCTTCTTGCTCGACAAGCACGATTGCCGTCCCTAAGGTCGCCGCCAATCGCCCCTTCGGCCGGCCCGTACGGATGGCAAAGACCTGAACGGGAGTTGAGCGGTGGGAAATTGGATCCTGTGACAGCACAAAGCGGAAAGAGTCTCGCCAGCCCATCGAGCGCCCTTCCCAGTGGCATTCTCGGCAACATCACTATCGTCGTCATGGTGTGCGGCCCGTCAATGGTCGGCATGATGCTGACAATCCTCATCCCGGTTTTGCCGGAAATCGCGAAAGAAGTTCCGGTCGGCCGCAGCATGCTCATCGCCATGCCGACGATGGGAATTGTCGTGGGGGGCATCATCGCCGGATATCTGCTGTCCCGCGCCTCCGCCCGCACGATCATGCTGTCGATGATCGCCGTCTTCGGCATCGTCGGCATGGCCGGCATGGTATTGCAAGGTTGGCCACTGCTGATCTCGCGCTTCCTGACCGGCGTCGTCGCGACCTGCGTGTCCGCCGCCTCGACCACGCTGGTGGGCGAACATATACCGATAGAAAAGCGTCCCCGCGTGCTGGGGCTGCAGATGGCCGGATCGTCGATTGCCGGCGTTATCGCCATGAATATCTCGGGTTTGCTCAGCGACGGCTTCGGCTGGCGCGCCTCCTTCGCGCTGTTCCCCGCCATTGCCATTCTCATCCTGGTGCCGGGCGCCCTGCTCATCCCTGCGTCGCGGCGCCCTCAAACAGGCACGGCCGCAGCCGATCCGACAGCTAAAGTCAAATCGGGGTGGCGGCTGGTATTCGATATGTGGCCGCTTTATCTGTTCCTGCTGGCGATGCATGCGACGGTCTACACCTCGAACTCACAGACGCCTTTTCTGCTGGCCGACCAAGGTGTGGCGAGCGCCGCGGTTCGCTCTCGGCTGCAGAGCATCAACCAGATCATGATTGTCCTGTCGGCGTTCGCCTATCCGCTGACGCGCCGGATTCTCGGCACGCGCTGGATTCCCGCCTTCTTCCTCACCATGGCGGCAGCCGGTCTCGTGACGCTGGGCCTGTCGCACAATCTGCTACAGGTCGGCATTGCGCTCGCATTGATGGGGATCGGCAGCGGCACGCTGTTCCCGCATCAATCGAACCTTGTTCTGGCGCGGGCTGCGCCGGAAATCCGCGGCCGCGCCGTCGGACTGATGGTGAGTACCCAGTTCCTGGCGGATTCGATCAACCCATGGGTCTATCCGCCGCTGGCCTCCGCCGTCGGCGGGCTGCCCAACGCGCTTATCGCCGTCGGCTTGGCCTGCGTCATCGGCATTGTGGTGGCGCTGGGCTATGGCGCCCGCGCTACCAACATAGCCGTGCCCGAGGGCGCAAAAAGCTACGGGCACTAGCGCGGGCGCGCGAGGCCTACATCGGCTTTTCGCAGTTAATCATCCAGGGCGTGCCGAACTTATCGACGAAAGTGCCGAAGCGCACGGCCCAGAAGGTTTCCTGGATGGCCATCGTAATCTTCTGCGCGCTTTCCGATAGGGCGTTGTAGATCCGCTCCGCCTCAGCCACATCGGTAAAGCCCAGCGTCACCGAGAAACCCTGCGGCTGGTTGAAATGTTCAGACGGCGCGTCCGAGCCCATCAGTAAGGTGCCGCCTACGCTTATGCGCCCGTGCATGATCTTGTCCTTAAACTCGGCCGGCATTTTGTCCGCCATCGGCGTGTCCTTGCCCTTCAGCATCATGATGATTTCGCCGCCAAGGACCTTTGCGTAGAAGGTGAGGGCTTCTTCACACTGGCCGTTAAAATTCAGATAGGGGCTAAGCTGCATGATCGTTCTCCTGTGAAGTTTTGAGGGTGCGCGTAAAATCGCCGGTTATCGTTCGGCGGCGGTTTTCAACGTGGCGAGACCGCTTTCGAAATCTTTTCCGACCATCTTGTCCATGTTGAAGAACAGGGTCATCACTTTGGCCATCAAAGGCTGTGGCCCATGCATCGACCACGTCGTGACCGTTGAAGCGCCTTCCGGCATCATAGTGAATTCGGCGATATTGTGGGCGACGAAGGGCCTGGAGAAATCCAGCGTAATCGTGACCTTCGCCGGCGCGGCCGTATCGATGATCTCCATGCGCCCGGCCCCGGCCTTGCCGTTGCCCTCCCAGGCATAGACCGCGCCCTTGCCACTGGCTCTGCCGCCGTAGGTCCGCTTCAGATCGGGATCGAGCTTTTCATACGGCGACCACGCGACCCAGCGATGAAAATTCTCGACAAGAGGATAGATCTTTTCCGGCGCCGCCGCGATTCGTGTGGCGCGTTCGATTCGGAACGTTGAAGGCCTGGTTGCCGCGAAGGCAACGATCGCGGCGATGAGCAGCAGCAGGACCACGATGATCGTGGCGACAATTTCGAGCATTACGTGCCTCCCCTTTACGGCTGTTTCTTGCCGTCCGCGTTTTCTTCCGCCTGCAGTTTTTTCAGATAATCATCCAGCCGGTCGAAACTACCCTCCCAAAAGCGGCGATAGCGCTCCAGCCATGCCGCGACATCCTTGAGCGGACCCGCCTCAAGCCGGCAGGGCCGCCATTGCGCCTCCCGTCCCCGGGCGATCAGCCCCGCCCGCTCAAGCACTTTCAGGTGCTTGGAAATCGCCGGCAGGCTCATCTCGAAGGGCTCGGCCAATTCCGTTACCGACGCCTCGCCCGACGCCAGCCGCGCCAGGATCGCGCGGCGCGTAGGATCGGCTAAAGCGGAGAAGGTGGTGCTGATATGGTCCGGACCCACGTGATGAACCGCTAGGTTAAATAACTTATCAGTTAATTATGGTAGGATCATCAGCCTGTCAACGGCGTTCGACGCGACGGCGAAAATGCT
>JAQGIF010000120.1 GCA_028291345.1 Rhodospirillales bacterium
CAATCGGGAGATCGGCACGCAGACATCGGTCGGAAAGGCCTGCTTGCCGGGTTGTAGCGCCAGGATCGCCCACAGCGAATCGTGCCGCGCCTGCCAAAGCTTGCTGCGCTCCTCGGCGACCGTAGCCCATCGGAAATTCTGCCCGCCATTGTCGGCGGCGATGGCCTGCACCATTTCGGCCTGCTCCGCCACGCCGGCATCGGTGCCGTGAAACTCCAGCAGTAGGGTCGGCGCGACCGGATAATCCAGCTTCGAATATCGGTTTAGCGCGTCCATCTGCACATCGTCCATCAGCTCGATGCGAGCAACGGGGATGCCGGACTGGATCGTGGTGATGACGGTATCGACCGCGCCGTCGATCGTCGCGAAATTGCAGATGGCCGACGAGGTCGCTTCGGGGATGCCGTAGAGCCGTACCGTAATCTCGGTGAATATGCCAAGCGTTCCCTCGGAGCCGACGAACAGCCGGGTCAGGTCGTAGCCCGCGGAGGATTTGCGTGCTCGGCCGCCAGTCTGGATGATCTGGCCATCGGGCAGGACAACGGTCAGCGCCAGGACATTCTCGCGCATGGTGCCGTAGCGCACCGCGTTGGTCCCCGATGCGCGTGTCGCGGTCATGCCGCCGATCGAAGCGTCGGCGCCCGGATCGACAGGGAAGAACAGCCCGGTGTCGCGCAGATGCGTGTTCAGTTGCTTGCGGGTCACGCCTGGCTGAACCGTGACGTCCATATCCTCGGCATGCACCTTCAATATCTGGTTCATCTCGCTGAGATCGATACTGACACCACCGGTCAGCGCACCGATATGGCCCTCCATCGAACTGCCGACGCCGAAGGGGATGATCGGCGTTCCGGTCGCAGCGCAGATTTTAACGATGGCGGAGACTTCCTCGGTCGAATGGGCATAGACCACGGCGTCCGGCGGCAAGGGCGGGTGCCAGCTGGCGTCGGTGCCGTGATGCTGTCGTACCGCCATCGCAGTCGATAGCCGGTTGCCGACGAGTTCGCGGATTTGGGTGATGGCGGATTCGAGGTTGCTCATGGGATGACTTCCGAAGCGTAGGGCAGGGCGATCTCGGCCTCTGCGGGAATTGCGCTGATGGTTTCGAGCGAACGGCCGGTGGTCTTGGCGCCGAAGGCCAGCGCGATTGCCGCGGTGATGATCCAGGCGCCGGCGATGTAGGCAAAGACGAAAGCATAGCCTGCATCGCTCAGGATGCTCGAAATGACGAACGGATTGACGACATTGGCCAGTCGGCCGACACCATAGGCAAGGCCGGTGCCGCTATTTCTGATATCGGTCGGATATTGCTCGGGCGTATAGGCGAAGCAGAGTGCCGAGAAGGTGTCCATCATGGTCGCGGCCAGAAAGCCGAACAGCACGATCATGATCGGCGCGAAAGTGAGTCCGTAGATCAGGCCGAAGGTCGCGATCGCCAGCGCGATGCCGGCGAGGCTGTATTTCCGCTCAACCCGGTCGGACAGATAGACAGCCAGCAATGCGCCAGGCAGCGCCCCGGCATTGATCAGCGTCACGAAATTGAGGCTGCGGACCATTTCGAAGCCATGCTCAGCCAGAAGTGTCGGAACCCAGGACATGAAGCCGTAAAAGCCGATCGTCTGGAAGAACCAGATGCCGCAGAGCGACAGGTTCGGGCGGATATAGGTCGGGCTGAACAAAGCGGTCCAGCCGAGGCTTGGGCTCGGCGGTCTTACCAGTTGCAGCGGCGGTTGGAAGAGCGGTCCGTTCCAGCGTTCCACTGCCGCCTCGATTCGGAGCAGGCTGGCTTCGGCCTCCTGCGCCCGTCCGGCCCGCATCAACCAGCGCGGCGATTCATTGAGCCCGCGCGCCAGGATGAGGAAGGGCAGGCCCAGCGCACCCCAGATGAAGATCCAACGCCAGCCATTCTCGCCCATCGGGATAACCAGCCGCGCCACCCAGCTTGTGACGGAAATGCCGGAGAGCGCGATCACCATCGCCCAGGATTGCCACCGACCGCGCACGGCGGCGGGATAGATTTCGGCGATATAGGTGATGACTGTGACCGTAGCCGAGGCGATGCCGAGGCCGGTTGCGAAGCGCAGGCCAACCAGCGTGGGTACGTTGGTCGCGAAGCCGTTTGCGAGCGAAAAGACTGAAAAGACGCCGGTGAACAACATCATCGCCTTTATCCGGCCGATGCGGTCGGCAATGATGCCGCCGAACGTTCCACCGACGGCCATGCCGAGGAACCCGGCCGAGGTGATAAGGGCGATCTGGTCGATCGACAGCCCCCAGAGATGGCGCAGTACCGGGGCGGCGTTGGAAAAGGTGAAGATGTCGCTGACGTCGAAGAAGAGCGGGATCGTGAGAATCCATAGCAACCGCCGATGCATCGGCGATATCGGCAACCGATCGATCCGGACCGCGATCGTCTGATCGTTTACCACCGGTATTCCCCCAACGCATGCAATCGGCGCGTTTTGCAGCCGTCAGTGATCCCTATACGGCATTTGCTGAGGATTGGTGAAGGGCAGACAAAAAAGTGAGCAAGGCAAAAAGAAACGGGCCTCCATCGGGAGGCCCGTTCTTTCGTTCCGACTGTTGCCGATCCGGTCAGTAGCCGGGAGGCGGGGGCGGCGGATAATAGCGATCGTCGCGATAACGATCATCCCGTGGCGGCGTCGGTGTCGTCGCATAGCCTGTCGCCGCACCGGCCGCGCCACCGGCCAATGCGCCAAGCGCCGCACCATGACCGCCGCCGGCGGCCGCGCCGAGAGCAGCGCCTGCGCCTGCGCCTATGAGTCCGCCGCCAACGGCACGCTGACCTGGATCGTAGGGGTTGTTACAGGCGGCTACGGTTCCCAGCATCAGGAGGCCGAGTGTGCCTGTTGTGATTAGGCGGTTCATTATGCAGCTCCACTTTATAAACTAGGAACATAACCCGAAAGGGCAGCAAGAGTTCCGGCGCCGGCCGACGGCAGCAACAAAAACCGAGTTTCGACGTTAAGTTAAAAATGTGTGTCTGGCTCAAAATACTGATCGGAAAGGTGGAGTTTTGATTTCCCTTAAAAGGAACCAAACGCGACGCTGCACGGTCAACCAGCTCATGGAGCGCCAGATACACGTGCTTGAAACCATTGCCGACCGGCTGACGGGAATTGAAGCCAGGCTCGATCGGGTCGCTCGCGCAATGGGGCACGATGCGAACCCCTCTAGGCACCCCTTCTGAGATCGCGCCTTGTCCGAATCCGGTGAGGTCTGTAGGTCTTCGACTGAAGGCCGTTATGTTGCTTCGCTGACGGTATCCCGTGCGCACGCGCCGCGCGGATGTATGGGACTATTGCGGTCGGCTGATCGATGAAACGGCTTGTGAGCAGGGATATGAGCGTGCATCGGGCCGGCCAGGACGTGGCCCTGATGAAGGCGCGCATCTTGGAACTGGAGGCGGCGCTCGCCGCGCGGGATCGCTTCCTGTCTATCGCCGCCCATGAGCTGCGCAATCCGATGGCGCCGCTCGTGCTGCAGGTCGGCCTGTTGCTCAAGGCCGCCAAGCGTGGCGAGACCGCGCGGGTGGTCGATGGTCTGGAGCAGCTGGAAACTATTATAGGCCGCTATGTCAAACGCGCGAATGTGCTGCTCGACTTCACGCGGCTCGCCGCCGACCGGATCGCCCTCGAGCCCGTGCAAGTTGATGTTGCCCTCTGCGTCCGAACCATCGCCGAAGGCTATGTCGCCATGGCTGCGCATGGCCGGTCGGAACTGCGGGTGACGACCACTGATGCGCTCTGGGGCGTCGTCGACCCGATTGTAATCGAGCAGGGCCTGGAAAACCTGATCTCGAACGCTATTAAGTTCGGCGCCGGGAAACCGATCGATGTGTCGCTCGAACGACTGGGAGACGATATGCGAATCGCGGTAAGGGATCGAGGGCCCGGTATTTCGCCGGAGCACCAGGAGCGGATATTTGCGCCGTTCGAGAAGGTCATGGCGCGTGCCGATGGGGGCGGCTTCGGTATCGGATTGTGGGTGGTCGGGCGTTTGGTCGCGGAAATGGGCGGCAGAATCGAACTCGACAGCAGTATGGGAAACGGCGCAGTCTTCGCGATGATCTTGCCACTTAACCATTATCGGAATGATCATGAGCCAGTCCAAAGCTGACGGCAAGACGACGCTTGCGCGTATGCCCACGGGAATCGCCGGCCTCGATGTCATTTTGAAGGGCGGTTTCCTTCGTGGCGGTATCTATATCATTCAGGGTCCGCCCGGCGCCGGCAAAACGATCCTCGGCAACCAGGTTTGCTACGATCACGTCGCGGCCGGCGGCAAGGCGCTTTACGTCACCTTGCTTGCCGAAAACCACGACCGGATGCTGATGCATATGGGCGAGATGCGATTCTTTCATCGCGAAGAAATCGCCCGGTCGCTCGAATATATAAGCGCGTTCCGTATCCTCGAGGAGGAGGGTCTTAAAGGACTTCTCACGCTGATCCGGCGCGAAATACAGGGTCGCAAGATTTCTGTGCTGGTTTTAGACGGCCTTGTCGCGGCCGAACATTCGGCGCCTTCGGAACTCGAATTCAAGAAATTCATTCATGGATTGCAGACACAGGCCGTCGTCACGGATTGCACCATGTTTTTATTGACCAGCGCCCGCGAGGACAGTATCTCGCCCGAGCACACGATGGTGGACGGGCTGATCGAGCTTTCCGACGAGCAATATGGCTGGCGGTCGGTGCGCGACCTGCACGTCCGCAAGTTCCGCGGCAGTTCGTGCTTGCGCGGTCGGCACGCTTTCCGCATCACCGGCAACGGCATCGAGGTGTTTCCTCGGACCGAATCCCGCCTCTCCGAACCGTCCCGCGACTTGGGCAGCGAAACCCGGCTGGTTTCGACCGGCGTGCCCAGTCTGGACAAGATGGTGGGCGGCGGGCTGACGGCTGGATCGACGACCCTGCTGGTTGGTCCGACCGGGTCGGGCAAGACGGCGCTGGGACTGCAATTCCTTTCGGGCTCCTCGGCTGAGGAGCCGGGGCTCCATTTCGGGTTCTTCGAATCGCCGGCAGGCTTGCTGACCAAATCCGACAGCCTTGGGCTGAAGATACGCACGCTGGTCGAGGACAGCCATGTCGAACTGTTCTGGAATCCCCCGACCGAAGATCTGATCGATGCGCTGGCCGAACAGCTGCTGGATGCAGTCAAACGCCGCAAAGTAAAGCGCGTCGTGATCGACGGGCTGGCGGGGTTCCAGCGTCTGACCGTCAGCCAGGATAGGATCGCCCCTTTCTTTACGGCGCTGGTGAATGAGCTGCGTGGTTTGGGCGTCACCACCTTCGCGACGTTTGAAGTGCCGGACCTGATCGGGCCCATTGTCCGGGCGCCGGTCAGCGAGTTGTCGACCATTACTGAAAATCTGATGCTGCTGCGCTATGTCGAGCTGCATTCCAAATTGTATCGCCTGATTTCGATCTTGAAAGTGCGCGACAGCGACTTCGACCCGAGGCTGCGCGAGTTCATGCTCAGCGATCATGGGCTCGAGATCGGCGATTGTTTCAACAATGTGGAGGCATTGCTCACCGGATTTGGCCGGGGTGTCGATCGATCGGCTGCCGGCGACAATAACGTCCGGACCGATACGGGCGGCTGACATGCAGACGATCCTCGTCGTCGATGACGAATTCGGCATCGGTGAGGTCCTGGAAGCCATCCTGACCGACGAGGGCTATCGTGTCGTCACAGCAATCAATGGGCATCACGCGCTGGAGCGTCTCGCGGGCAATAGGATCGATCTCATATTAAGCGACCTGATGATGCCGGTCATGGACGGCGCGGTATTGTTCAAGGCCCTGCAGGCCGACGGGCGCTATCGCAGCATCCCCTTCGTGCTGATGTGTTCGTTGCCCCAGGCGAACATCGCCGACCGCATCAGCGGCTATACGGCGTTCCTGCATAAGCCGTTCAAGGTCGACGATGTGCTGAGCGTCATCGGCAAAATTCTGGGCAAACCAGACGACGCGGCCTGAGGGCGGCTGCTCGCCGTCATTATGCCCGCGCGCTTTCCCGCCTGTGCATGCTGGGCAGAAGAGCGGTCAGCAAACCGATGGCCGGCAGGAACGCGCAAACCTGATAGACGAAACGAATGTTCGTAGCGTCAGCCAATTGCCCCAGCACCGCTGCGCCGATGCCGCCCATCCCAAAGGCAAAACCGAAGAACAGGCCGGCGACCATGCCGACCTTTCCGGGCAGCAGCTCCTGTGCATAAACGATAATCGCCGGAAAGGCCGAAGCCAGGATCACGCCAATCACCGCGCTGAGCGTACCGGTCCAGAATAGGTTGGCATGCGGCAGGATCAGCGTGAACGGCAGCACGCCCAGAATAGAGGCCCAGATCACCCGCTTGCGGCCGAAACGGTCGCCGATCGGGCCGCCGATGATCGTCCCTAAGGCAACGGCGCCCAGAAAGATGAACAGGTAAAGCTGGGACGTTTCGACCGACACATGAAATTTTTCGATCAGATAGAAGGTGAAATAGCTGGTAATGCTGGCGAGATAGAAATATTTCGAAAAGACCAGCAAAAGCAGGATGGTGATGGCGAAACCCGTCTGCTTCGCGGACAGGCCGGTGCTGTGCGCCGACGCCGCCCGGCCCAACTTCGCTTTGGCCGACATATGGGCCTTGTACCAGCCGCCGACGCGGCTCAGCAGGATCATGCCCAGCAGCGCCGCGAGCGAGAACCAGGCGACGCTGCCCTGTCCGCGCGGCAGCACGATGAAGGCCGCGAGCAGCGGGCCCAGGGCGGACCCGAAATTGCCGCCGACCTGGAAGAAGGACTGCGCCAGCCCATGCCGTCCGCCCGACGCCATCCTGGCGACACGCGACGCCTCCGGGTGGAAGATCGACGAACCCATGCCGATCATCGCCGCGGCGGCCAGCAGCACGTACAGGCTCCCACTGTGCGATAGCAGTAGCAGGCCGACCAGGGTAAAACCCATGCCGGCGACCAGCGAATAAGGCTGGGGTCTCTTATCCGCCGCCAGACCGATCACCGGCTGCAATACCGAGGCGGTGAGCTGATAGGTGAGGGTGATCAATCCGATCTCGCCGAATCCCAGGCCGAGAGAGCTTTTCAGGATCGGATAGAGCGCCGGGAGAAGCGATTGCATCATGTCGTTAAGCAGATGGCAAAAACTGATCGCGCCCAGAACCGCGACCGCAGTGGTTTCCACCGGTCTCGAATCCGCTGTACTGATTTGAGTCATAGTACCGTCCAGATCATGCCCATACCCAACGCATACGGACCCTATCATCGACCGGGGGGCACGAGGCGATACGGGGAAGGACATGCCTGATCCGCGCAAGGGGTATGACGGCACATACATTGTAAATGGCGGTGCATCCGGCGGGGTAGGTATTTTGCAGCTTATCGTCCACTCCCGCTTTGCGGAAGAGGGGCTTTGAGGCGGCCTTGCTGGAATGCGGACACGCGCCAGCCTCGCCATTTCGTGAGGAAAGCCGCGACACCCGCCGCAAAACTGAAATCGAGAGAGAACCCTTAAGAAAACCGTCAGGTCTCGGTGGGCGGTCCCTGGGTCTTGGGCGGGAGGTTCGGACGGAGCCCCGTTGGACCCGGCCGGGTTGGCCGCGTCGCATCTGGCGATCCCGTCACATTGGGCCAGTCGCGACAGGCCTGTTCCCGCGCAGCCGGGGCTGGCTCGTTGTCCTCCCACGTCTCCTCCGGTGCGAAATCGGGCACCGCGGACAGGTCGGCGTCGGGATCGGCGGCGAGCTCGGCGCAGAAGCTGGCGACGGTATCGAGCGGGTCGCCGCTCCAGTCGCCATATTCGGCGAAGTCCGCCATCAGTCGTTCAGCGCATCATCCCGCTCCCAGCAGGTGAGGTCGAAGAGGACCGCGCGGTGGGCGAGCCCGACGGCGCGGCGGACGCGCTGTTTCTTGTCGGCCAGCGGCTGACTCTTGCGCCGGTCCCGGGCTCGCGCCACCGCCATGTCCCGCGCCGCCTGCTCGGCGGCA
>JAQGIF010000129.1 GCA_028291345.1 Rhodospirillales bacterium
GGTGTCCAACTGTTTGGGCCGGTTGTCGATCCCAAAGCGCTTCCACGTCTCGCCGCACTCAATCAGCGTACGGTATTGCAAGTGAGAACTGCATTTCTGATCGAGATCTGCCGCACATTACCGGAAGTAATTAGAGACAATATTACGTCAGGTTTAACGGGTTCGTCGATATTTTTGCTGTTAATTTCAGAAGAGTCGACTTGATCTCTACAGGATTATCCACGTCGGCAGCGCTTACAGGCGCTCGCTTTATCCACAATCCAACGCTGGTTCAAAGGGTCGTCCGTTCCGATCTAATAGATCATGGCACCTGATCGGTGCCGTTAATTGCACCAGAGGTCGGCTCATAGATGGGCGATCGTACTGTGGCTCACGTTGGACGCTTCTTCGTTGACAGGCCGCAAGGCCTTTGGCACCTTACTCCGAGGGGAACTCTGCGATTGCCCCGTGAGGCTTTGGCCGAAATATCGCGTCCGAACTCCAACCGGAAGGAGGGGACGCCATGGCTGCGCCTGATACCATCACAGTTGTACAACTTTCGCGGCTTATCGGCACGCCCGATGCTCCGCTGATCCTCGATGTGCGTACACCTGAGGACCGGTTTACCGATGCGCGCACGCTTCCCGCCAGCTTGCCGCGTGATCCGCGCGCCGTGTCGGTATGGGCGGCCCAGTATGCCGGGCAGATTGTTGTGGCTGCCGATCGACAGGGAGCCAAACTGAGTCAGGGTGTCGCGGCGTGGCTGCGGCAGGCAGGGGCGCGGGCGGAATATCTTGAGGGCGGGTTTGACGCATGGGCGCAGGCCGATGGTTTATTGATCCGGCCAAATCACATTCCCGCCCGCGATCCGCAGGGACGAACCGTGTGGGTCACACGGGCCCGTCCAAAAATTGATCGCATCGCCTGCCCCTGGCTGATTCGCCGTTTCATCGACCCGAATGCGATCTTCCTGTTCGTCGCGCTGCCCGAGGTTGCGGGTGTTGCGGAACGCTTCGTCGCAACGCCCTTCGATCTTGAAGGCGTTTTCTGGAGCCATCGCGGCGCCAACTGCACTTTCGATGTGATGTTGGAAGAATTCGGGTTGAGTTCACCGGCACTGGCACGGCTGGCAACGATCGTGCGCGGCGCTGACACCGACCGGCTGGATATCGCACCGGAGGCGGCGGGCCTGCTGGCAGCCTCGCTTGGTCTGTCACGGATGTACCGTGACGACATTGCGCAGCTCGACGCCGCCATGGGGCTATATGACGCTTTCTATCGTTGGGCACGTGACGCGGTGAGCGAAACGCACACTTGGCCGGCCGGCGCTCGAATATGAGCGCGACTGGCGACGCTGTGTCTGCGGTCAGCCCGGTCAAGGCGGCACCGCTTCCCACATTCGCGGAAGCGAGCCGGCTTTGGTTGCGGATCGGTTATCTGTCGTTTGGCGGGCCTGCCGGTCAGATCGCACTTCTGCATCGCGAAGTGGTAGACGAACGCAACTGGATTAGCGATCGCCGTTTTCTGCACGCGCTCAATTTCTGCACGCTGTTGCCAGGGCCGGAGGCTCAGCAGCTCGCAATCTATCTGGGCTGGCTGATGCACGGCGTTAAAGGCGGCGCTGTCGCGGGGCTTCTCTTCGTCATCCCCGGCGCGCTGGTCATGCTGGCACTGTCGATCATCTACGTCATGTTTGGCGAGGTTCCGATTGTCGCCGCGCTGTTTTTTGGGTTGAAAAGCGCCGTGCTGGTGCTGGTGATTGACGCCTTGCTGCGGATCGGTCGCCGCGCACTGAAGGGCCGGGTAGCATGGGCGCTTGCTGCCGTTGCTTTCGGTGCACTGTTCTTCTTTGCGGTTCCGTTTCCTGTCGTGGTGATTGTGGCCGGTTTGATCGGCTACCTCGCACCGCTTTATTTTTCGGGTGATACACACGGAAAGGCAAACGACGGTCCGCCTGCCTTGCTCGACGCGATGCTCGACAGTGATCCGGCACGCGCCGGCCGGATGTCACGCAGCGCGCGGCGAGCCAGCATTGTGTCGTGCGTCCTCTGGTTTCTACCTGTAGTGCTGTTGCTTCCAGAGGGCGGCGTCTATGCAGAGGTCGCCTGGTTTTTCTCGAAAATGGCCATAGTCACCTTCGGGGGCGCTTATGCCGTTCTGGCCTACGCCGCACAGGAGGCGGTTGCCAGTTACCATTGGCTATCCGCCCCGGAAATGCTGGCCGGCCTCGGCCTGGCCGAAACTACGCCCGGGCCGCTGATCCTGGTCTTGCAGTTTGTGGGCTTCCTTGCCGGCTATCGCGCATCCGGCGTTGCCGGTGGGATCGCGGCTTCAGCGCTGACCTTGTGGGTCACCTTTGCCCCGTGCTTCGTCTTCGTCTTTATAGGCGCTCCCCTGGTGGAACGGCTGCAAGACAATCGCGCGTTGTCGGGCGCACTGGCCGCGATCACGGCCGGCGTCGTCGGCGTCATCGCTAACCTGGCCAACTGGTTCGCGCTGCACACGCTTTTTCAGACCACGACACCTATCCGCATCCCTCCATTGTCATTCGAGGCACCGACCCTGAGCAGCCTTGATCCTTGGGCGTTGCTCTTGTCAATCATCGCCGCGATCGCGCTGTTGCGCCTGCGGCTCGGCGTGGTGCGAACACTGGGCATATGTGCCGGGGTCAGCGTCATCCTACGACTGATTGTGAGTGGGCTATGACAATTCAACCAACGAGCGAGGCAATCATGATTGATAGCGATCGACGCGCTTTCCTGAAAAATACCGCGACCCTAGGCGTTGTCACAGCCGCTGTCGGCATCGCCGGTACGGCGAGTGCCGCGGGCGAAGGGACGGCGAAAGCTTCCGTGACTTACGCCTTGGAGCCGTTGCCGTTTGAGCCGGCAAAAATCAAAGGGTTCTCGGAAAAAATTCTAACCAGCCACTACGAGAACAACTATGGCGGCGCGGTCAAACGGCTGAACGCGATTTCCGATCAGCTGGCTGCCGTCGATTGGGACAAGGCCCCCGGCTTCACCGTCAACGGGCTGAAGCGGGAGGAGCTGATCGCGACCAATTCCATGATCCTGCATGAGATCTATTTCGCCGGTCTGGGCGAACCCAATCAGCCCGGCGCGGCTCTGTCCGCCGCCATCGCCCATGATTTCGGCGGCATGGACAAATGGCATGCCGAGTTTGTGGCCATGAGCAAGGCGCTGGGCGGCGGCTCCGGCTGGGTGCTGTTGACCTACAGCCCGCGCGACAAGCGCCTCTCGAACACCTGGGCGGCCGACCACACCATGACCCTGGCCGGCGGCACGCCGATCCTCGCGCTCGATATGTATGAACACGCCTATCACATGGATTTCGGCGCGAAGGCTGGCGACTATGTTGCGGCCGTCATGAATACGCTCAACTGGACGAACGCCGATAAGCTCTATGAGCGGGCGAGCAGGGCCTAAGGGCATGGCAAGGGGCGCGCTGTTGCTCTTTGCGGTGATCGGTTGCCTGGCAACGTTGCGCGCCTTAGCTTCGCCTGCGGACGCGCCGTTGACGCTAGAGCGCACCATTCCGCTCAAGGGCGTGTCGGGTCGGATCGATCACTTGGCGGTTGATCTGCCCCGGCAACGCCTTCTTGTCGCCGAACTCGGCAACAACACGGTCGATGTCATCGACATCGCGGCGGGCCAGGTGATGCACCGCATTGCGGGGCTCAAGGAGCCGCAGGGCGTTGCCTACGTTCCGGACGGCGATCTGATCGTGGTCGCGAATGCGCGTGATGGCAGTGTGCGGCTGTTCAACGGGACAAGCTTTGAGGCCGTGGGCGTCATCGCCCTTGGTAATGACGCGGATAATATCCGGATCGATCCCCATAGCGGACAGGTCATTGTCGGCTATGGCAGCGGCGCCCTTGCCGTGATCGATCCGCGCACGCGGGCGACACTCAGCACCACGAAACTCGCGGCGCATCCAGAGGGCTTTCAGTTCGCGCCAGATGGCGGAACGATCTTTGTAAACGTGCCCGAGGCGCGCGAACTCGCGGTCGTCGATCGGTCCAGCGGCAACCAAGTGGCGAGCTGGAAAGTACCGGACGCGCGATCAAACTTTCCCATGGCCGTGGTCGATGACGGCGCAGCGATAGCCAGCGTGTTCCGCAGCCCGTCCCGCCTCGTGATGTTTCGGGCGGCTTCAGGCGAGGTCGCGGCTACGGTCCCGACGTGTGGTGACGCCGACGATGTCTTTTTCGACGGTAAGCGACACCGGCTCTATGTCAGTTGCGGAGACGGTGCTGTCGATGTGCTCAGCTGGGATGGAAAGGCCACCACGAAATTGAGCGGGACCGCAACCCAGTCCGGGGCTCGCACGTCCCTCTTCGTGCCGCAGCTTGATCGTTTGTTTGTTGCATCGCGTGCCGGGTGGATGGGCGGCAGCGCCGCTATTCTTGTGCTTCGGCCGTCACCCTGACGGCTCTCACAAACTTCTAATGGGAGGTATCGATATGATCTTAGCGCGCCCTCTTTTTCCTTGCGATCATCGTTGCCCTCGGTTGTGTCACGCCGGCTGTCGCACAGACCGCGAGAGCGCCGCAGCTTCAACTTGCGGACGTGCCTAAAGCGGTGCTGAGGGCCGCGCGTAAGGCGCTCGAAACAAAGCCGATCGAGGCTGAAACTGTCGAATTTGAGGGTAAGCCAGCCTACAAGATTCAGGGACCAATACCTATGACAAGCATGTCTTCGCTGTGGTCTCGAGGAATGGCAAAATCTTGGTCGGGGTCAATATCTGGGACGCCGACGACGATTGAGGGAGCTGTGCTGTTAAATGCACGGGAGTCCGATGATGTTGCCTCCAGCTGATCGCTGCCAGAAATCCGGATTTTACAAACTTCATACGTGAGTAACCGGGCGCTACGGGCGCGGTTTGAAGCCCTTGTTCATCGGTCAGAAAGGCGGTGTGCCACGGGATCAATCGTTCCTCTTAGTCCTGAGGAATCCGATTTCTCGAAGCTCGGCGCTGAGGGGCGTCAATTAGCCGGCAAGCCGTTTGGACGATTAATCGAGCTTGCATAGCCGATTTTCATTCCGTGAATCGCGTTACGTCTCTCGGTTTATGCTGGGGAGATGCCGAGTGGAAGCGTCCGTTCTGATAGTCGTCGTCGAGGATGATCTCGTGATTCGGGATTGCCTATCGATTGCCCTCAAAAAGGCAGGGTATGCTGTTGAGGTGGCTTCGGGCGGGGAAGAGGCAATTGCCGTGCTCGAAAGGTGCAAATCCGAGTGTCGCGCGCTGATCACCGATATAATCCTTGGAGATAGAGGGAGCGCCACAGGATGGGATGTGGCGCGGCATGCCCGCGAGCTTAACCGCAGTTTGGCGGTGGTCTATATGAGCGGCGACAGTGGTGCCGCTTGGGCGTCGCGCGGCGTGCCGAAAAGCATCTTCATCGCAAAGCCCTTTGACCTCGCCCAGATTGAAACGGCGGTCTCACAACTGCTGAGTGAAACCGGCTAATTCTCACTAGCGTCGGCGCCTACGTTCCCAACTGTATCATTCTCAGGAAGTGACCACTTGAGGCTCTTAGCCTGTCGCCAGAGTGCGGCCATGCCGATCTGAAGCTCGTCAATAAGGCTCAGACCTTGGGAAAAGTTCTGTAGTGTCGTGGTCTTCTTATGGGGCTATTCCGAAACTCCTAGCCGTAGGCAGGAGCGTGAAGCACTCTCAGTCGCAGGAGTCGTACGGTTCGATCCGGCGGTGGCGGCTGTCTTACGCTGATTAGCGCGAATAGCGAGGCGAAGCGCCTTCTGCGATATCAAATGATCCGCACAACCCACTGGGTACGGCAAATATAACGTGCCGCCGAAATCGCGCGGAAGGCTTAGCTGGCCTACCTATCTTTGCGTTCAGCCCTACCAGATGAAAAACTCTTTGGGGCAACGATATGTGGGTACGGCCCGACTTGCCGATGGAGAATCTCATGATTTCCGAAACGCCCAAATATCTTGTTCGTTATGCCAACGGCTCGCTTTCACAGAGGTTTGATACCCGGGACCAAGCGCTTGGAAAGGCCAGCGCCGACGATAGCGGTGAAGTCATACCGATCGCGATTGTCTGCATCGACCGCGGACGTGAGACCAGCGTGTGTGCGGGGGATGTGCTCAACAGTGCAATCAAACGGTGGCGAGACGCACGCCCTGGGGGGTAGCGAGGATCGATTGGACCATAGCTCGTGATACGATTGCGCTACCTTACCGTGCGGTCGTCGCTTCCCCACATGAAGCTTAGCGGAAAGCCAACGAAGGTGGGAGCGATGACGATACATGATTTGGTTGAAGACTGGAAAGCGATGAAGGAGAAGCTTGAA
>JAQGIF010000134.1 GCA_028291345.1 Rhodospirillales bacterium
CGTGCGGGTGCATGAGTATGCCGATCACACCTTCGCCATATTCCACGGACCACGCTGCATCGGCCGTTACGGCGCCGATGGCGGTCCGCTGACCCAGGAAAAGGCCGCGTGAAGCCGCTCGACGCGACCGACGATCGGGAGGGCCGGGCTCGCCCGGCCCTCCCGATCGATCACAGAGCGGACATTTGATGTGCTACAAAAACCGGACATCTTTACGTGCTATCGACAGAAGGAACTCCAAGTCACTATAGGAACCGACACAAATCGGCTCCCCCGTTGGGCCATTTCCCGCTCACTTTTGCCCAGTAAACCTGGGAATACAAGCCGGAGCTCCTAGCTGAACCGGTTGTAATCCCCGGCTAGACTCGTCCGAAGACCTGAAGTCGGTCGCACAGCCTCCGTCCCATTCGCGATGCAACTCCGCAGGCCATGTTTGCAATTTTACTATTTTCTGCCGCGCGCGCGAGCAATGCCGTCTCGTCATGATAGAATTGTCATTATGACTATAATGTCATCTTGACAGTTTCGTCATTCTGTTAGATTATCGGTCTGGAACACCACGAGAGGGAGTTTACGAAATGGATCGCGAGCCGGATCCAGCACTGGAAGACCACCGCACCCGTGTCGCGGCAGAACGGCGCGAGCGCATGCACAGCCGCCTTGTGGAAAGCGCTCTGCTTGTTTTTGGCCAGCGCGGCGTCGATGCCAGCATCATCGATGAGCTGATCAGCACAGCCGGCGTCTCACGCGGGACGTTCTACAACTATTTCCGAACCAATGAAGACGTGCTGGTCGCGGTCTCGGTCGCGGTCTCGAACGAGATGCTGCGCATGATTGATCCCTTCGCCCATGCAGAGGCGGACCCAGCGGCCCGTATAGCCATCGGCATGCGCTTGTTCCTCGGTCTGGCGGAGGAAGTTCCAGCGATCGGCGCCTTTCTATCCCGCGGCGGCCTTCGTGTTCTGACGGGGAATGGGCTCATTAACGAGTATCTGCCGCGCGACCTGATCCAGGGCCGCGATTCCGGCCGCTTCCATATATCCGACGTCGCTCCGGCCTTCGATATGGTCGTCGGATCGACGCTGGCTGCACTGCATCGGATGCAGAACAGCGCTCTGCCTGATGGCCATGCCTCAAGATTGGCCTCCCAGGCTCTGCTGGCGCTGGGGCTGGCCGCCGACGAAGCAGACTTGATCGCGCAGCGGCCGTTGCTGAAGCTCGAGCTGTCGCCGGACTCCTTGCTGGCGCGCGCCGGCGGTGGCCGCAAGTGATCACGATGGCTGCCGATTCCTTGAATCATCTGGCCGGCCTGCCCTGGGCGCAGATTTCGGGCGCGGTCGCCGGTGGTCTCGTCGGCGGATTCTCGGGGTTCGTCGCCAACAGTGTTCACGCACGGCGCGAAACGCGGCGCGCCAGGCGCAACGTCACGTCCGCCCTGATCGGCGAGATCAGCGCACTTGCCCACTACATCAAGAGCCTTTTTCTGACAGTCCCATCCTTGGACGGGGGCCAGGCGGACCCGTCCGACATTCGGCGGCGACATTTCCGTGGCGAGCGCGATTACATGCCGATTTTTCGCACCCTGGGAAGCCATGTGGGAGTGCTCCCCACGCCGCTGCCCCGCGATCTCGTCGCCTGGTACACGGGGCTCGCCATTTGCCTGGAGCGGGCGCGCGAGCTGCATGACCTGAGGCTCCAGCGCGACCCCGACTCCATTGGCTACGCCATGGAGCTTGCGTGTCTCCAGGAAGCCAGCCTTGCCGAGCTCGTTGAGCTGGCCCCTCCCCTGCTTGAAAAGCTCGGGAGCTGTTAGCAGCACCAGTCGGAGGAAGCAGCTCTCCGACCGGAAATTCGAATTAGACCCGAAGGCAAAGAGGAAACACCTCGTAGCCTGTTCAATTCACCTCTGGCGCACAGTTCTCCGCGCCGGATGAGCCGAATTGCATTCACCGCCGAGCGGACCTGCTTGGCGACCATATGGAGGAATGAATGATGGTGCGTACAAGTACTGGGCGATCTCTATCACGACTGGCGCCGCTTCTCGCGCTGATCCTGCTCGCAGGCTGCGACGACAGAACCGCACCAGCGGCCGATATCCGGCCGGTTCGAACGATGACGGTGCAGCCCGGCGCCACCGCCGATTTGACGAGCCTGACCGGCGAGATCAAGGCGCGGTACGAGAGCGATCTTGGCTTTCGCATCGACGGTAAGATCATCGAACGGCCGGTTGATGTCGGCACTGTGGTCAAGAAGGGCGATCTGCTGGCCCGGCTCGACCCGCAGCCTCGGCAACAGGATCTTCTTGCGGCGAGAGCGGATGCTGCGGCGGCCCAGGCGATGCTCGCCAAGGACCGGGCAGATGAGGCCCGCCAAGCGGAGCTGCTGAAGGACGGATACACGCCACGCTCGGTATACGACAAGGCAGTCGCAAGCCTGAAGAGCTCCCAATCGCAGGTGGAAGCGACCGCTGCCCGCCTGAAGCAGGCTGAGGACAATCTGGGCTACACGCGGCTGCTGGCCGATGCCGACGGCGTGATCACCACGGCGAGCGCCAACATCGGGCAGGTGGTCGCGCCCGGGCAGGTCGTGGTCCGCCTAGCCCAGCCGGCCGAGCGCGAGGCTGCTTTCAACGTTTCGGAAGCGCTTCTCGCGGCGGCGCCGAAAAACGTTCCGGTGACCGTGACCCTCATGAGTGACCCCAGGGTCAAGATCCAGGGCGCTGTGCGCTATGCCTCGCCCCAGGCGGACCTGACAACCCGGACCTACGAGGTTCGGGTCTCCCTGCCCGATGCCCTACCCCAGATGCGTCTCGGGGCAACCGTGACCGGCAGCCTGTCGCTCGATCTTTCCGGCGTCGTGGAAGTGCCCGGCAGCGCATTGTTCGAGCGGGACGGGAAGCCGGCCGTGTGGGTCGTGGATCCCAAATCCTCCACCGTTTCGCTGCGCCCCATTTCGGTGAGTCGATACGGCGGCGATGGGGTCGTCTTGAGCGGCGGCCTCGACAAGGGCGACATCGTCGTCACCGCCGGGGTGCAGAAACTGATCGCCGGTCAAACGGTGCGTCTCTTGAACGGAGCTTCGTCATGAAATCCTTCAATATTTCCGCGTGGGCGCTGCAACACCGCTCGCTGGTCTGGTACATGATGCTGGTCTTTGTTCTGGCCGGCATTTTCTCCTACCAGAAGCTGGGGCGCGAGGAGGATCCGTCCTTCACTATCAAGACGATGGTGGTCCAGGCCAAATGGCCGGGCGCCACCATCGACGACACCGCCCAGCAGGTCACCGACCGGATCGAGAAGAAGCTGCAGGAAACACCGCATCTGGACTATCTGCGCTCCTACACGCGGCCGGGCGAAGCGACGATCTTCATCAACCTGCTCGAATCGACGCCGGCAAAAGACGTGCCGATCACCTGGCAGCGGGTCCGCAACGAGGTCGGCGACATCGCCGCCACGCTTCCGGCCGGCGTGCAGGGCCCCTTCTTCGACGACCAGTTCGGCGACGTCTACGGCACGATCTATGCGTTCACTGCCGACGGTTTCACCGACCGTGAATTGCGCGACTATGTCGAAGGCGTGCGCAACGCTCTGCTCACCATTCCGGACGCCGGAAAGGCCGAGCTGATCGGGGCGCAGGACGAGAAGCTCTATCTCGAGTTCGACACCCACCTCCTGGCTGGGCTCGGCATCGACCCCTCCCAGGTCGCCCAGAGCCTGAGCGCGCAGAATGCCGTCACGCCCTCCGGCGTGATCCAGACGCAGTCGGAAAAATTCGCCATCCGTGTCTCAGGCGCGTTCCGCACCGAAGACGATCTGGCGCGGGTCAACCTCTATGTCGGCGGCCGGTATTTTCGCCTGGCGGACATCGCCAAAATACGGCACGGCTACGCCGACCCGCCGCAGCCGATCTTCCAGTACAACGGCAAGAAGGCGATCGCACTCGCCCTCTCGATGCGGTCGGGCGGCAACAATCTGGCGTTCGGCGAGGCCGTCAAGCGCAAGATGGCCGAGGCCACCCATCACTTGCCCATCGGCGTCGAGCCCCACCTCGTCTCGGACCAGCCCGTCGTCGTCCAGCGCGCGGTCGCCGGCTTCACCGAAGCGCTGTGGGAGGCGATCGCGATCGTTCTGGGCGTAAGCTTCCTCACCCTCGGCTTTCGGGCCGGGCTCGTGGTCGCGCTCACCATCCCGCTGGTCCTCGCGATCGTCTTCCTCGGGATGGAGATCGCCGGCATCAGCTTGCAGCGCATCTCTTTGGGCGCGCTCATCATCGCGCTCGGCCTGCTGGTCGACGATGCGATGATCACCATCGAGATGATGGTGAGCCAGCTCGAGGCCGGGGTGGACCGGATCAAGGCGGCGACTCACGCCTTCGTCACCACCGCCTTCCCGATGCTGACCGGCACCCTGGTCACGGTCGCGGGCTTCGTGCCGGTCGGTTTCGCGCGCAGCAACGCCGGCGAATATTGCTTCTCCTTGTTCGCGGTCGTGGTCATCGCGCTGCTCGTTTCCTGGATGGTGGCCGTGCTGTTCACCCCGCTGATCGGCGTCACCTTGCTGCCGAAGACAATGCACCGCCATGAGGAGAAGCCCAGCCGGCTGAACCAGGCGTTCCATCGCATCCTGCTTGCGGCTCTGCATGCTAAATACTGGGTGATCGGGGGCACGTTCGCGCTGTTCGTGGCGTCGGTCGTCGGATTCGGCTTCGTCCAGCAGCAATTCTTCCCGGCATCGGACCGCCCGGAACTGGTGGTCAACCTCACCCTGCCGCAGAATGCGTCGATCTATGCGACGGACACTGCTGTCGGCAAGTTCGAAGCCTTGCTGAAGGATGATCCCGACATCGATCATTATTCGATCTATGTCGGACAGGGCGCGCCGCGCTTCATCCTGACCCTCGACGTTCAGCTGGCGAACGACAATTTCGCCCAGGCTGTGATCGTGACCAAGAGCATGGAGGCCCGCGATCGGCTGCGTGCCCGGCTCGACGCCACCCTGCCCGAGCGTTTCCCCGAGATCGTCGCCCGGTCCTTCCCGCTCGAGCTCGGGCCTCCGGTCGGCTGGCCGCTGCAGTACCGGATCAGCGGACCCGACACGCAGGGTACGCTCGATGCGGCCGCCAAGGCCGCCCAGGTGCTCGCCGCCGAACCGCGCACGAAGCTCATCAACTTCGACTGGAACGAACCGGGCAAGTCGATCCATGTCAGGCTCGACCAGGACGAGGTCCGCCGGCTCGGCCTGTCCCAGCAACTGGTCTCGCAGGCGCTGAATACAGTGTTGACCGGCGCGACCATCACCCAGGTCCGCAGCGGCATCTATCTGGTGGACGTCATGGCGCGCGCCAAGGCGGATGAGCGCGGGACGGCCGCGACGCTCCGCAACCTGCAGGTCCCGCTGAGCGACGGCCGTACGGTTCCGCTGTCCCAGTTCGTGACCTTCGACTACTCCGTCGAGCCGCCGATCATCTGGCGCCGCAATCTGCTGCCAACGGTCACCGTCCAGGCCGACGTCATCCAGGGCGTGGAGGCGAAAACCGTCACCGCGGCGCTCGCCCCGCATTTTACGCAGTTGGCGAAAAGCCTGCCGCCGGGCTATGGCGTCGAGGTCGGCGGCACCGAGGAGGCAAGCGGCAAGGGCATGAAATCCCTGGTCGCGGTCTTCCCGATCACCCTGCTCCTGATGGCGACAATCCTGATGTTGCAGCTGCAAAGCTTCCAGCGGCTGTTCCTGGTGGTCAGCGTCGCCCCCTTAGGCTTGATCGGCGTGGTCGCCGCCTTGCTGCCAACCCATACGCCCATGGGGTTTGTGGCCATCCTCGGCACGATCGCCCTGGCCGGCATGATCATCCGCAATTCGGTGATCCTGATCGACCAGATCGAGACCAACATCGCCACCGGCCAGGATCCGTGGCACGCGGTCATCGACGCCGCGAACCACCGACTGCGCCCCATCCTGCTGACCGCCGCCGCAGCCATACTCGGCATGCTGCCGATCGCCAACGAGGTGTTTTGGGGGCCGATGGCCTATGCCGTCATCGGCGGCCTCGCCGTGGCAACCGCACTGACGCTGGTGTTCCTGCCCGCGCTTTACGTCGCGTGGTTCAGGGTGAAGGAGCCACTACCGGAAGCTATGCCGCAAGCTGCTCAGATCTCAATGCTGAGTGAAGCCCATGCGTAAGATCGCCGTAACCTCACACGCCGGGAGACGGTTCGGGCACCATCGTTCCTCAAAAAACTGCCCGTTTACCCGCCCTCCAAAGGCAGAGGTCACAAGTTCGAATCTTGTCGGGTGCACCCGACAAGATGAAAGTAGGAACTGGCAGATCGACGTGCAACGTCGGGGTCGATGCCATGGCTGATGATCAAACAAGACTAAGCTGTAGGAATTTTCCCAACGCTGGT
>JAQGIF010000190.1 GCA_028291345.1 Rhodospirillales bacterium
TGATCTACGCGATCCTGGTCCCACCGGCGCTGCTCCTGATCTTCCTCGGGATCATGGTCTTTCAAGCGAACTACACGCTACTGACCCGGCTGGTGTTCTTCGCGACTGGCTCGTGAGAGCTGCGATGCCGGTCGGGCATTCGATATCCGCCAGGGCCACGTCGAGCGCCGTCCGGAGCGCGCTCATATGGTCGGAGACGAGTTCGAACAGCAGCGCCTGCTTGGTGTCAATGCGATTGTAGTGCGATCCCGGCTGCTGTCCCTTATTGCGGAGCGCGCTGCGGATCGGCAAGAGCAAGAGCGAGAGAAAGCAACGTTCGTCCGCTATCCTCGCCAGCCCTGCAAGAAGCCTGATCTCCGGCAAAGGTGTCCACGTCGGCCGGATCAAACGGATCGTAGCGTCGGGAAAAATCGCGCGCTGACGAGCGGCATCGCGCCATAGCGTAGGAACAAGCGGGGCTGGCCATAAGACATTCGAACTGAAGGGCAGCGATTCACTATGCGGCCAGCTTCGGAAGCTCCCGTTCAAGCAAGCGCAAGTATCGTTGACTGCGCCCCCGTTTGAACCCGTTCAAATTGGGCAGTTGAGAGTCAACTCTCGGTGATTTCCTTTCCCCGCATCAACTACACATTGCTCCAGCGGCATTTAATCAGACCCATACGACGAGAGATTCGCCGGATTAATAGTGACTAAATCCGCCCCGAGCACCATCACTACACCTTTTGTGAAGTCGTGAGATGGTGCTTTTTGGCGAATTTCCTGATGTCGGGGATGCTTCCCTGAATAGAGATGTTCGTTTGTGCGCGATTTTCACCGGGATGAACTACGATTCGTCGAATGAGCCTGCGAAGAACGTTGCTCGCACTCGCTCTTTCATCGGCATCCCCCTAAGTATTCGCTCAAGGTCAGCGACGCGCCGCTTATAAAGCTCGGGTAGGTTCGGATGGATATCGGCGACGAGGGCGAAACTACGACTTGCAATTGCTCGGTCTCGACGTGCGCCCGTTCGAGTTCTAATTCATTCAGCTTAGCGCGCAACGAAGCCAAAGGCCCTCCATCGGCAATAGCGTCGACTACTCGTGCCGTCCGATTCGCAACCGTTTCCAGTTGCCGCATCAGTATGCTTTGCTTTTCTTGCTCCTGCGAGCGCAGCCGACGAAGGGTCAATCGATATTCATTCGCAAATTCGGCCGGTTCGAACTGACGGTGCGGCAACCATAAGAAACCCCATCTGATCGCTTCCCATTCTCATGAAACAAGTGTTGCAATCGCACCGCAAGCTCTGTACTCGGAACGCCTGAAATAGGTGTTGCATGTCCGCAGAGACCGAGCGGCGATGGCTGATTCTATTGGCGCAGCTTCCCGCGTCGCCATCGAGTGCGCGCGTGGCCGTGTGGCGACGCCTCCGTGCAGCAGGCGCGATCGGCCTTATGAACGGGGCCTCCGTACTGCCTGATACTGCCGTAGCTCGACGGCTGTTCGAGGAGATCGCCGCATCCGCTCATGAGCATGGCGGCCAAGCGTTTGTGTTCGATGCCGTTTGCAATTCCGCGCAGGAGGCTGCGATCATCGAGCGGCTTCGTGCGGATCGAAGGGGCGAGTACGCCGAACTCAAGGAGCGTTGTGACGCCTTCCTCGCCGAGATCGAGAAGGAACGCCGCATAGAAAAGTTCACCTTTGCCGAGCTCGAAGAGCTGGAGGATGACTACGAAAAGCTGGAGGTGTCGCTCGCCAAGATTCGGGCGCGGGATTTTGCTCCGGGTGAGGAACTGAGCGCCGGCGAGGCGCATGTCGCCGCTTGCCGGTGCGAGCGCGACGCCTTTGCTGAAGCCGTTTACGCTCGGGAAGGCCTGGATGTCCCACGACATGGCTGAGTGGGCGCGACGCTTACTTCCGTTTGGCTGCGCTTTGCTGCTCGCCGGCTGCGCAACGTATGAGCCAAAGCCGATTGCGCCAGCCACCATGGCGACGGTGTTCGAGAGCCGGCCACTCGCAGACACCCGGCTGCAAACCTTCCTTCAGGCGGAGGAAGGCACCCCCGCAAATTCATCTGGTTGGAATCTGCACACCCTGACGCTCGCCGCACTATACTTTCACCCGGACTTGGACGTCGCTTACGCCCGCCTTGCGACAGCGCGAGCCGGAATCGTGACGGCGGCGGAGCTGCCCAACCCGATGCTGGACCTCGCCGGCCAGTATAACACCACCCAACTCTCGCCCTCACCGATCGTGGCGGGGATTGCAATCAATGTCCTGATCGAGACGTTCGGAAAGCGAGACGCGCGGACCGATCAGGCGAAAGCGCTGGCCGAAGCAGCCCGCGCCGATGTGGCAACCGCAACGTGGCAGGTACGCGGGCGCGTCCGTAACGCCCTTCTCGATCTATGGATGGCGCGGCGCCGGCTCGAGCTGGGCAGGCGTCGGCTCGAAGTGCAAGAGCAGGTTCTGGGCTTACTGGAGCAACGCCAGACTTTCGGCGAAGCCTCGCGGGTGGAGGTTGCGCGAGAGCAGATCAGCCGGGATCAACTCATTCTTGCTCTGGAGGACGTCACCCGCGCGGAGGCTGCGGCCAGGGCGGCTTTGGCGACGGCCATTGGCGTGCCGCTGCGCGCGCTCGACGGTGTGACAATGGATTTCTCGGCGTTTGACGCTCCGCCCAAGCTCGATGCGGATACAGCGCATGGCTCCGGCCGGCGGCGAGCTCTTGTCGAGCGAGCGGACCTGAAGGCGAGCCTGGCGCATTATGATGCAGCGGAGGCGGCGCTTCGCCTTGAGGTTGCCCGGCAGTATCCCAACGTCACACTCGGTCCTGGCTTCGAATATGACCAAGGCGGCCAAAAGATCGGTATTCCGGCCGCCTCCCTCGACCTTCCCATTTTCAACCAAAACCAAGGCCCGATCGGCGAGGCTATAGCGCGCCGCCGGGAGGCCGCGGCGAACTTCAACGCCTTGCAGGACGGTGCGATCGGGGCGATCGATGCAGCCAACCTCGCCTACATCACTGCTTCTCAAGCCCTGGCCAAAGCCAACGCGCTGGTGAGCAGCGCGGAGAAGCAGCAATCCCGGGCCGCCGTGCTCTTCCGCGCGGGGCAGACCGACCGACTGACCTTGGCTCTGGGTGAGCTGGAGGTCGCGGCGATCCGACTTTCCAGCTTCGACGTCGCCGTGGCCCAGCGACAAGCGCTCGGTCAGCTTGAGGACGCCCTTCAGCAGCCGGTCTTCGATCCGGGGCGACCAGTTCCGCCGTCAGCGATTCCGCCACGATCACAAGAAGAGACCGCCAATGAACATTGATCGTTGGCTTCGGCTCGATCGCATCACGGTCATCATTGCTGCGCTTTCAATTGTGGCGCTCGCATTGGCGGTCGGACTCTGGCTGGCGCTCACCCGCGAAGGCGGCGAGGCCGGGCGCACGCAACGTCCCGCGAGCCAGGAAGGCTCGCGGGCTGACGCTCAAGCGGTCGTGTGGGTCGAACCGGAAGATCAGACGCGTAGCGGGATCGAAGTCGCGCCGGCGGCGGCTGCCATGGGAACCGAGCAGCTTCGCGCCTACGCGACGGTTTTGGATCCCGTGCGGCTGACCGAACTCACCAACAGCGCGGCGGCTGCCCGTGCCCAATTGACTGCGGCTCAAGCGAAGCTGGCCGCTTCCAAAGCCGCTGTGGAGCGAACGAAGGCGCTCTATCGCGCCGACCAGAATGTTTCGCTGGCCGCTTTACAAACCGCGCAGGCCGCCTATGACGCGGATGAGGCTGCGGTCGCGACGGCTCGCGCGCAATCCGAAGCTTCCGAGGCGATCGAACAACAGGAGTTCGGCTCAGAGCTGAACGGTCAACCGGAGCTTTCGACAGCCCTCACCACGCGCCGTTCCGTACTGCTGCAGGTGACCGTTCCCCCTGGTGTTTGGCTCGCTACCCGGCCGGCTTCGCTCGAATTGCAAGGCGATGCAGGGCAACGGACTGAAGCGCGCTTTGTGTCGAATGCGACGCATACCGATCCCAAGATCCAAGGCCAGAGCATGCTCTATGTCGCCCCGGCGAACGAGTGGCTGCTCCCCGGCGCGAATGTGATGGCAGTGATTGCCGGCGATCCACGCCGCGGCGTGATTGTGCCGGCCACGGCAGTGGTGTCCTGGCAGGGCCGCATCTGGACTTACGTGAAGACCGGAGCCGAGACCTTCCGACGCGTCGCAGTCCCGCAAGATGTGCCCGCAGCTGACGGCGGCTGGATCATGCCGGACCTTCCGGCCGGCTCCCCGATCGTCGTCAAAGGCGCGGAACTTCTGCTCTCCCAGGAACTTCGCCCTCTGCCACAGTCCGCGGGAGGAAACAACGATTGAGCGCGCTCGGCGCTCCGGGCGGGTTGCAGGCCGCCGTTATCGCTTTCTCTGTTCGCCGCCGTGGGATCGTCGCCGCGCTGGCATGCCTTCTTGTAGGCTACGGGATTCTGGCGCTCGGTCGGGCAGAGTACAATGTGTTTCCCGAGTTCGCCCCGCCCCAGGTTTCGATTCAGACGGAAGCCACCGGGCTGGCGCCCGAGCAGGTTGAGGCGCTGGTCACCCGGCCGATCGAAAGCGCGGTAAACGGCGTGCCCGGCATTGACATGCTGCGTTCGACCTCCATCCAAGGCCTGTCGATTGTTACGGTCTTTTTCAAGCCGTCGAGCGACATCTATCGCGACAGGCAGGTCGTGGCCGAACGACTGGCGATCGCCGCCCAGCAACTTCCGCAAGGGGTGCATCCGCCGGCAATCACCCCGCTATCCTCCTCCACCAGCTTGACCATGGTCGTCGGCCTGACCTCCGACACACGTTCACTCATGGAGTTGCGAACAGCCGCCGACTGGACTGTCCGAATGCGGCTTCTGGCCGTGCCGGGCGTGTCCAAAGTCGTCGTCTTCGGCGGAGAGGTTCGATCGCTGCAGATCCAGGTCCACCCCGAGAAACTCGTTCGCTACAGCGTGAGCTTCGCCGATGTGATCACCGCCGCACGTCAGGCTACGGGGGTCCGTGGCGCGGGCTTCATCGATACGCCGAATGAGCGGATCGTGCTGCAGACAGAAGGCCAGTCCTTGCAGGCAGCCGAACTCGCCCGAACGGTAATAGCGAGCCAGGGAATTGGGCGGGTAGTCCTGGGCAACATCGCGGATGTCGTCGAAGCGCCGGAACCGCGCATCGGTGCGGCTCTGATTCAGGGCAAGCCCGGCGTGATCCTGAATGTATCGGAACAGTATGGAGCCAACACGGTCGAGGTCAGCCAGGCCGTCGGAGCCGCGCTCGACGAGTTGCGTCCCACGCTCATGGCCGAAAGTGTTGTGCTAGACGCAAAATTGTTTCGCGCAGCGGACTTTATCGCGACTGCGCTTGGAAACATCCAGAACTCGCTGATCATCGGCGGCCTGCTCGTGATCGTCGTCTTGTTTCTATTCCTCTTCGATATGCGGACCGCGGCCATCTCCTGCACGGCGATCCCGCTGTCGCTCCTGGCTGCCGTCATCGTGCTGGAAACCTTTGGCATGACGCTCAACACAATGACCCTGGGCGGACTCGCGGTCGCCATCGGCGAGGTGGTCGATGACGCTGTGATCGGAGTGGAAAATATTGCGCGCCGGCTGCGAGAGAACCGCCAGGCTCAAGCCCCAAGGCCGTCCGGGCCGGTGGTTTTTGAGGCCGTATTCGAGGTTCGCGGCTCGGTTGTCTACGCAACGCTTGCCGTGATCCTGGTGTTCGCCCCGGTGTTGGTGCTATCGGGGATCGCCGGCCGCCTTTTCGGTCCCATGGGCATAGCCTATATCGCCGCCGTCGTCGCATCCCTGATCGTGGCGCTGACCGTTACGCCGGCGCTCTCTATGCTGCTGCTGGCCCGCGGGAACGCTGATCCCCACGATTCTCCCGTCGCCCGCTGGTCGCGCGGGCGCTATGAGCGCCTCCTCGGCAAGCTTACAGGCCGGCCCCACCCCGTAATCGTCGCCGCCGGAATTTTTACACTGCTCGGTTGCGGTGCTTTGCCGTTCTTTGGATCGAGCTTCATCCCCGAGCTGAAGGAAGGTCACTACATCATCCATATGTCGACCGCGCCCGGCACCTCCCTCGACGAGTCCGCGCGGGTCGGGGCGCGTGTCGCCGCCGTATTGCGGGGGATCCCCGCGGTACGATCGGTGGCCCAGAGGATTGGCCGCGCGGAAACAGCCGAAGACACATGGGGAACCCACTACAGCGAAGTTGAGGTCGATCTGAAGCCGCTTCGCGGCGCGGCGGTCGATGCTGCCCAGCAGGCAATTCGCGCGGAACTCGCGCATTTTGTCGGGCTGACCACCTCAGTGAAGACTTTTCTGACGGAGCGGATCGAGGAGACCCTTTCCGGTTACACTGCGCCGGTTGCCGTCAACATCTACGGCGATGATCTGGATATGCTCGATCGCCAAGCACAGGCTGTCGCCGCTGTGGTCGGCTCGGTGCAAGGAGCCTCAGAGGTTCAAGTGCAGTCACCGGCCGGACTACCCCAGACAACCATTCGTCTCCGCAAGCCCGATCTCGAGCGCTGGGGGGTCGATTCCGTCGAGGTCCTGGACGTGATCGCTGCGGCTTACCAGGGCGACATCGTCGGACAAACCTACGAGGGCGCCCAGGTGTTCAATGTGATCGCCTTGCTGGACAACGAGAGCCGCAGTTCGCCCGCTAAGATCGGGGACCTTCCGATTCGTACGCCGGGAGGGAGTTTTGTCCTGCTGAAGCAGGTTGCCGACATTTTCAGGGCGTCCGGCCGTTACCAAATCCAGCATGAAGGGGGGCGCCGTCTACAGACGGTGACGGTCAGCCCCGAGGGTCGGGACGTCGGATCATTCGTGCAGGACGTGAAGGCGGCGATGGCCGCGCGGGTGAAACTCCCAGCTGGAAGCTACGTGACATTCACCGGCACCGCGGAAGCTCAGGCCCGTTCGCAGCACGACTTGATTATAAATTCGCTCCTTGCCGGAGTCGGCATAATTCTTCTCCTGTCGCTCGGGACGCGCAGCTGGCGCAATCTCTTCCTGGTGCTGGTCAATCTGCCGTTCGCGCTAGCCGGAGGCGTGCTGGCCGTTCTGATGAGCGGCGCGGTGCTGTCGCTAGGCTCTCTGGTGGGCTTCGTGACACTGTTCGGCATCACCTTGCGAAATTCCATCATGATGATTTCGCATTACGAGCACCTGGTCGAAGTCGAAGGTCGATCCTGGGGCTTGGCTACCGCGATTGAGGGCGCGGCGGACCGTTTGGTGCCGATCCTGATGACGTCGATTGTCACCGGCCTGGGATTATTGCCGCTTGCGCTCGGCCGAGATGATCCCGGCCGGGAGATCGAAGGTCCCATGGCCCTCGTCATCCTCGGGGGCCTTGCGAGTTCCATGATCCTCAACCTGCTCGTCCTCCCGACGCTCTCGCTTGCGTTCGGCCGCTTCGAGCTAGCAAGCGATGCCCTCGCGGACGCGCCGGCGCCCCGCACGTCGCCGACCGGATCGATTTCGATATGACGGAAAACACTCGCCATCTCGATCCCGGTTACCGCAGAGCGCTCATCCTCTCAGCCGAGCTCAACGCGGCCATGTTATTCATTGAAGGCGGTATTGGGCTAACGGTGGGCTCCGCGCTGCCTGGTGGTGGACGCTGTAGACGTTCTGGAGGACACGGGCCGGCTACAGTCTCGCGCTCGTCGCGATCGGGTGGTCGCCGCGTGCGCGGGCGGGAGCCGGGGCGATCCAGGGGGGCGCCATGGCGTCCGTCGGGTTGGTGGCGAT
>JAQGIF010000212.1 GCA_028291345.1 Rhodospirillales bacterium
TGGCCTGTGCCTATTACGCGGCCAATGCCGAACCGTCCGACAGCTATAACCGTGTCCTGTACAGCCGAGAATATCTCAGCCGCACCTATGGCTATTATCAGCAGCACCATCTCGACCGTGTTGTCGCGATGGTGTTCAAGGCATGTGGCTTGCGCCCGCAGTCACTGTCGTTTCGCTTTTCGCAAATCCTCGTTTGGTGGTTCTTTGCGAATCGCACGCGCCACCTGAAGAAAATGGCGGCCTGAGAGCCACCATTTTCCGTGAAATAACAGGACTGGACTACTCCGCCGCCACCGCCTGCTCGGTAGCCGCTTTCGCGGCCTCGATTTGCGCCGCTTTGTCTTCGACCAGCTTCACAAGATGTTCAACAATGCTCTCGTCCTTCAGGCGGTGGGCCTGACTGCCATTCAGATAGACCTGGTGAGTATTATTGCCGCCGCCGGTGAAGCCGATATCGGTCTCGCGCGCTTCGCCCGGACCGTTGACGACGCAGCCGATGATCGACAGTGACATCGGTGTCGAGATATGGGCAAGGCGCGCTTCGAGCAAGGCCACGGTCTCAATGACGTTGAAATTCTGACGGGCGCAAGATGGACAGGAAATGACATTCACACCGCGGTGACGCAGGCCAAGCGACTTCAATATGTCGAACCCGACGCGCACTTCCTCGGCCGGCTCGGCGGACAGAGAGACTCGGATCGTGTCGCCAATCCCGGCCCACAGCAGTGAGCCCATTCCGATCGACGATTTGACGGTACCGGAGCGCAAGCCGCCGGCTTCGGTTACGCCGACATGGAGGGGGTAATCGCAGGCATCGGCCAGCGCCTGATAAGCGGCGACGGCCAGAAACACGTCCGAGGCCTTCACGCTGATCTTGAATTCGCGGAAGTCGTTATCTTCCAGGATGCGCGCGTGGTCCAAGGCGCTTTCCACCATCGCCTCGGGGCACGGCTCGCCATATTTCTCGAGAAGATCGCGTTCGAGCGATCCGGCGTTGACGCCGATTCGCATCGAACAGCCGTGATCGCGCGCAGCTTTGACCACTTCCCGGACGCGTTCAGCGGATCCGATATTGCCGGGATTGATGCGCAGGCACGCAGCGCCCGCCTTGGCGGCTTCGATCGCCCGCTTATAGTGGAAATGTATATCGGCGACGATCGGCACCTTCACCTGCCGCACGATATGCTTCAGTGCGGCGGTGGACTCCTCATCCGGACACGACACGCGGATGATATCGACGCCCGCCTCTTCGCATTCGCGGATTTGGGCCACAGTCGCCTCGACATCGCTGGTCAGCGTGTTGGTCATCGTCTGCACGGTAATCGGTGCATCGCCGCCCACGGCGACATTGCCGACCATGACCTGCCGGCTTTTGCGGCGATGAATTTCGCGGTAGGGACGGACGCTCATAATGTCCTCATCGAGGTTCGGCCTAGGCCGGAATCATGCAAATGGCGCGGAAATTTCCACGCTATCAATTGGCATGGGACTGCACTGCAAGCAAGTGGTCCGGATCCAGACTCACATTCCGAGCCACCCTGCCGGCCTCGCCGATGCTGGGTGCGTTCATGCCATCGACGGTGATATCGAGACCACCAGCATTTCCCGCAATCAGTGTCAGTCCGGGCTGATTGGGGACGTTGTAATGCTCACCCGGCTTCAGGACGCGGGTGAACAGCAGGTTGCTGCCTTTATCCCTGACCTGGACCCAGCTATCGGCGGTTGCGCGCAATACGACGCGCGCCTGACCGTCAGGTGCGCCGTAGCCCGTATCGCCTGGAGCTTTTCCGGCGTCGCCGCTGACGGGCGGTTGCGCCAAGTCGGGGGATGCCGGCAGGTTGGAAATGACGCCGGTCACCGTTCCAAGTCGATTCTCGATCGGCGGCACACCGTCAACAACCGGTTGCGCCGGTTGCGGCGTTCCTGCCGAGCCCGACGTGGCAGAAGGAGCGGTTGTCGGGGGCGTTGTAGTCGTAACCGTCGCAATCTGGGATGACTGCGTCGTTCCCGCGTCCGGCGCCGTTGCTGGAGGCGTTGGGGCAGCCGTCGGCTGGAGTTGCACGGCGGCGCCGGGGGCGGCTGCGTCCTTCTCCGGGGACGGTATCGCCAACAGATGCTGAAACCGCTCGGGCACGGCGGGAACGATGTCAGCAAGTTGATTCGGCCGAGCCGACATGTAGTACCAACCGCCATAGGTAAGGACGGCCAGCACGATGCATATCATGAGCAGGGGGCCTGTCGGCACCCTGCTGTCGCGGATCGGAAGCGGGAATTCCAGGTGCGGCCGGCGGGCAATTTCGGCGGTCTCGTTCTTGAAGCGCACCACGAGCGCCTCGGCGTCCAAACCCAGATAGGTCGCGTACGAACGGACGAAGCCGACCGCGTAGGCTGGGCCGGGAAGCTGATCGAACTCTCCTTTTTCGATCGCGATCAGCACCGAGGCACGAATTCTGAGTATCTGAGCGACATAGTCGATGTCGAGCCCGCATTCGATTCGGCGACTGCGCAGGCTCTCGCTCACAGTGATCCGGCGCGGCGTTATTGGCGCCTCGATGACATTATTCGGTGCTACCGGCGTCTCGCCGTTAGTCCTTTGCTTGCGTACAGCCATCGCTCAGCCTGCTTTCCGCACGCCATCGCCGCCGCGGCTACAGGCGGTGCCTGTGTAAGCGTCAGTCAACAATCGAAAGGCCAAAATGTCAGGCCAACCGACTAATCGTTAAGGAAATTGATAGCAAATTTCATACTCCGACCGCAACATCATCAATTGCGGTCTGATGATCGCGGGCGAAATCATGGAGCTTGTCGCGCAAACTATGGTCGCGCGATTTGACCAGCGGCGCCAGGAAAGTTCGCACGCGTGCGGCATTCATGCTGCGCACCAGCGCCTTTACGCTGCCGACCGCCTGGGGTGTGACCGAAAGTGTCCGCGCGCCGAGCGCGATCAGCGCCATGGCTTCGAGCGGGCGCGACGCCATCTCGCCGCACACGCAAATCTGTACGCGCGCCGCTCGACACTGATCGAACAGCATCAGCAAGGCATTGAGAAAGGCAGGAGACAGCACGTCATAGCGTTGCCCGAGGCGCGGATTGTTGCGATCGGCGGCATAGAAATATTGCAGTAGATCGTTGGTGCCCAGCGAAATGAAATCGACGCTCTTCAGCAAAGCCTCCAACTGGAACAGGAGCGAGGGAACCTCGATCATGATTCCGACCTTGACCTCCGTGGGCAGGCTCCTTTGCTCGCTGCGAGCGCGATCGAGTTCGATGTTCAGGATGTTGCGCGCCGCATCCAGTTCCGCGACTTCCGCAATCAGTGGGAACATCACACGTAGCTCCCGTCCGCTGGCGGCTCGGATCATCGCCCGCAGCTGCATGCGCAGCATCGCAGGCCGATCCAGCCCGATCCTGATCGCGCGCCAGCCCATGGCGGGATTTTCTTCTTCATATTCCGGGAAATAGGGCAACGTCTTATCGCCGCCGACATCCAGCGTCCGGAAGGTTACCGGTCTGCCGGCGGCGTGATCCAGGATCGAAGCGTAAAGCTCGGTTTGCTGGCCCACGTCGGGATATTCCGCGCGGACCATGAAGGGAATTTCGGTGCGGTAAAGGCCAACGCCTTCGGCCCCCGTGGAATCGAGATGTGGGATTTCGATCAGCAGGCTGGCATTGATCAGAATCGAAAGAGGTTCGCCGTCCTGCGTCACTGCGGGCAGATCACGGACCTCACTGTAAAGCCTACGCCGCTCAGCCGTCAGCTGGCTCGACCGGTTATAGCTTTCAACGATGTCTTCGCTGGGTCGGATGAAGACCTGGCTGTTGGCTCCGTCGATGATCAGCGGGTCCAACGGTTCGATCAACGACAGCGCCCGCGTGCAGCGCGTGATCAGCGGGATCTCCAGCCCCCGGGCGACGATCGCGACGTGACTGGTCGCTGATCCTTCCTCAAGGATCAGTCCGCGCAGCCGGCCTCCGCCGTAATCCAGCAATTCAGCCGGCCCCAGAGAACGCGCCACCAAAATCGCATCTTCCGGCAGCCGCAATTCGGGACCCAGCGATTTTCCCGCAAGATGGTTCAGCAGGCGGTTGGTCAGGTCATCGAAATCATGCTGCCGTTCGCGGAAATATGGGTCGGCGATCTGTCCCAGCCGTGCCCGCATCTCATTCTGGACACGCTCGACCGCGGCCTCCGCCGACAGCCCTTGCAGGATCGCCTCGCGGATTCGGCCAAGCCAGCCGCGGTCCTGGGCGAACATGCGATAGCTTTCCAGGATATCGATATATTCGCCCGACCCGCTCGCCTGGCTCACGATCACCAGATCGTCGATCGCGCTATGCATCGTGGCGACCGCGCCGCGCAGCCGGTCGAGTTCAGCCTGCGGATCTTCGGCAACCATCTCGCGCAGGGTCAATCGCGGTTGGTGCAGTACTGCGTGCCCCATCGCCAACCCGCCGCTCAGGGTCATGCCCTTGATACGCTGCGGCAGCAGACCCGCATCCGACGCGGTCGTGATTTCCTGGGGATTGACCAATTCGCCCGAGCCGACCAGTTCGGCCACGACCATGGCGATCGTTTCCAGCGTCTCGATCTCGTCATCGACATAATTGCGCCGCTGGCGATTCTGGATGACCAGCACGCCCCGCACGCGACCGCTGCGGATCAACGGAACGCCGCAAAGCGACTGATAGGGGTCTTCACCCGTTTCGGGCCGATAGGCGAAATTCGGATGGCTGGGGGCATTGGAAAGCGCCATAGATCGCGCGTGGGCGGCGATCTCGCCGACAATGCCTTCGCCGACACGTAATCGTGTTTGGTGTACAGCTTCTGGATTGAGGCCGACCGTTGCGAACAGCTCGAGCACTTCGCCGGCGCGCATCAGATAACAGGAACATACTTCGGCGACCATCTCGGCCGCGATCAGGCTGACGATTTTGTCGAGACGATTCTGCGCCGTACCCGATCCCGCCATGATGTCCCGAAGACGCGACAATAGACGTCGGGCGCTTACGGCGTCCGGGGAGGCGACGCTTTCAGGGCGGCGACGCAGGGCTGGCCTCCCGCTCATTCCACTGTCATCGGGGACGCCGCTCATATCTGCCACAATCCGCGGCGGATATGTGCACCGGGAATTCTCACCTGCGCGCCTCGCGGCGGCGATCGAGCGCTGCTTCGGCCTGCGCGATTAATTCGGCCAGAATATCGGCGACCGGTTGCTCCGCCTTGACGAGCCCGACGCTCTGCCCAGCCATCAACGAGCCGTTCTCGACGTCGCCATCAATCACAGCCCGGCGTAGCGCGCCGGCCCAGAAATGCTCGATTTCCAGCTGTGCGGCCTTCTGGTCCAGCAGCCCCTGGTCGACCTTGGCGATGACTTCACGCTGGATTTCGGTGAAGCGGCGCGTGCCGGCATTGCTGATGGCGCGCACTGGAATGACAGGAAACCGGGGATCGAGTTGAACCGAAAGTGTCGCGTCGCGCGATTCGGCGCGGATGAACGCCTTTTTAAAATTCTGATGAGCGATCGATTCCGTCGCACAGACGAAGCGCGTGCCCAGTTGCGCACCCGCGGCACCCAGCTCCAGATAGGACACGATCGCCTCACCGCGGCCGATGCCGCCCGCGACGAAAACCGGGACTTCATGGATCACCGGAAGAATTTCTTGCGCCAGAACCGAGGTGGTGACCGGGCCCGTATGACCGCCCGCTTCCATGCCTTCGATCACCAGCGCGTCGGCGCCTATGCGGATGAGCTTTTTTGCCAGAACCAGAGCGGGGGCGAAGCAGACGGCCTTCGCGCCGGAATCCTTGATGCGGCGAACGGCTGTTGAGGGTGGAAGACCGCCCGCCAGCACGACATGCCCGACATTCAATCGGGCACAGACGTCGATCAGCGCGTCGAGCTGAGGATGCATGGTGATGAGATTGACGCCGAACGGTTTGTCGGTCAGTGCGAAGGTCGCCTCGATTTCTGTCGCGAGACGGCCAGGGTCCATCGCACCGCAGGCGATCACGCCAAAAGCGCCGGCGTTGGAGATGGCGCCGACCAGATTGCGCTCGCTCACCCAGGTCATGCCGCCGCCCAGGATCGCGATATCCGTACCCAGAAACTGGCAGCCGCGCGCCCAAAGGCGCTGAAGCTCGGCACGGCCAGTCGAGAGGCGACCGAGCTCCAGCTGTGCCACGACCGGAATCGGCGCAGCCCGAATCATGGCGTATCGAGACCGTAGGCGGTGTGCAGCGCCCGCAACGCCAGCTCGGTATAGTCTTCGGCGACTAGGACGCTGACCTTTATTTCCGACGTGGAGATCACCTGGATATTGATTCCCTTCTCGGCAAGCGCCTTGAACATACGCTGGGCGACCCCGGCATGGCTGCGCATGCCGACGCCGATCACGGAGAGTTTGACCACGTTCGAGTCGGCAACGATACGAGCATAGCTCAATTGATTGCGCGCGCCTTCCAAAACTGAAACGGCCCGGTCCAGGTCGGCTTTCGAGACCGTAAAGGTCATATCGGTGGTCTTGCCGTCCGGCGCGACGTTCTGAACGATCATGTCGACATTGATAGCCGCATCGGTCAGTGGCCCGAAAATGGCAGCGGCAACGCCCGGGCTGTCGGCGACCTGTAGCAAGGTGACCTTGGCTTCGTCGCGGCTATAGGCAATCCCGGTTACAACTTCCTGTTCCACAATCTCACCCTCATCGACAACCAGCGTTCCCGGAAGGTCGCTTCCGGGTTGGTCGGCGAAACTCGACAATACTTGGATTCTCACCCGATGATTCATCGCCAGCTCGACCGAGCGGGTCTGTAGCACCTTGGCGCCCTGCGATGCCAGTTCAAGCATCTCTTCATAGGTAATCTTCGTCAGCTTTCGCGCCTTCGATACGATCCTGGGATCGGTCGTATAGACGCCATCGACGTCGGTATAAATGTCGCAGCGATCGGCCCTCAGTGCCGCGGCCATAGCGACGGCAGACAGATCGCCCGCGCCGCGGCCAAGCGTGGTGATACGACCACGATCGGACAGGCCCTGGAAGCCGGAAATAACGGGAACCTCGCCCGCTTCCATGCGGCGCTCGAGTTCCTGCGTATCGATCGACAGGATTCGTGCCTTGGCGTGGACATCGTCGGTGTGGATGGGGATCTGCCAGCCGAGCCACGACCTGGCATTGACGCCCAGTTTTTGCAGTGCCATCGCCGTCAGGCCGGCCGTCACCTGCTCGCCGGTCGCGACCACCGTATCATATTCGCGCGAATCGAACATCGGGCTGATGGAACTGCACAGTTCGATAAGCTTGTTCGTCGCACCTGCCATGGCGGAGACGACGACGGCGACCTGATGGCCGCGATCGAGCTCAGCTTTGACCTTATGGGAAATACGGATGATGCGGTCGATATCGGCAACCGAAGTTCCGCCGAATTTTTGGACGATGCGGGCCACAATGCTCAACAAAAATAGGATGGTGTCTCAGGCCAAGATTGCCTGGACGAAGAGGCGTATCCATACTCCCCGTTAATTGAGACGTGCAAGCTTGGGGTACGATGGTGATGACCGCTGCGAAGACAGTCGATGCGGCCGAGATCGAGAAGTTCAGCCGGATGTCGGCGGATTGGTGGGATCCGTCGGGTCCGTTCCGCCCGTTGCATCGGCTGAACCCTGTCCGCCTGACCTATATCAAGGACCGTGTGGCGGAGCATTTCGGCCGCGATGGACGATCGATTGCTCCGTTCGGGGGGCTGACCGCGCTCGATATCGGCTGCGGCGGCGGGCTGGTGGCGGAACCTTTGGCGCGCCTTGGGGCCAGCGTCACGGCGGTTGACGCCGATGCCGTTGCAATAGCGGCCGCGAGGCTTCACGCGGCAGGTCGTGAAATCGAAGTCGATTATCGGGTCGGCAGCAGCGACGATCTAGCGGCGGCTGGCAGCCAGTTCGACGTCGTCCTGGCGTTGGAGATCATCGAGCATGTCGCGGACCGGGATGAGTTCCTGGCGGCGCTCGGTTCACTGGTGGCGCCGGGCGGTCTGCTGATCCTCTCGACGCTTAATCGCACGCTGAAATCGCTGGTGCTGGGCATTGGCGTTGCCGAGCACCTGCTGCGTTGGGTCGAGCCTGGGACGCATGATTGGAGGAGGTTCGTCAAGCCGTCGGAGCTGGCACGGGGACTGCGGGTCATCGATTTCGCCGTGGCCGACCTGACCGGTCTGGTATTCGACCCGTTGAAGAATGAGTTTCATCTGGCCGCCGATGACGTCGGCGTCAATTATTTCATGTCGGCGACTCGCCTCTCATAGCGTCGCGGCTCAGCGCTGCGGGGTCGGGAAGGCGACCACGCCGCGGTGACCGTGCGCATCGACTGCGCGAATTCCGAACAGCCAATTGTCCTTGGAAAAGGACAGGGTGATGCTGGTCGCGGTTCCGGCATCGGTCGCGTTGCTCCAGACCGCATCGCTCGTCTTTCGGCGGACAATTTCATAGCGCGCCGCGTTCGGCACCGTCGACCAGCTCAACGAGGTCTTGTTATCGAGATCCTTGGTCAGGATCGCCGCATCGGCGGGACGTCCGGGACCCATCGCCAGAGACGCCAGCACGGAGACATTGTATCGCGTGACCCGGGCGAGATAGTCGAAATCCATGAACTTGGCGAGGTCGCCATATTCCACGCGATTGTCCGTCCGGACCGTCTGATGTTGATGGGCGAAATTTTCGACCGGCTCGGTAAAGCGGATCGCGGGAAAGCCGGCATCGTTGAAGGATTCGTGATCGCCGCCGCGCAGGAACCGGTCGGCGCGGAAGATCAGTTCTCCATGAAAACCCTGACCGTATCGGTCGCCTGTCTCCTGGACGAAGCGCGCCAATTCGCGTGAGGGTGAATCGTTTTCGTTTCCCAACACATTGACCCGGGCGCTGTCGGCCCCGGAAATAAGCGCTTGGGAGAAGATACGGACCTGGTCCGGATTCTTCTCGCCATTATCGCCGACCGATGCACCGATAATATCGTTATTGAGGTCGCCCTGGATGTCAATGTCGGCAGTCTTCAGCGTCTGTGCGTGATGGGCGGACCCGAACAGGCCCTGTTCTTCGGAATCATAGGTCGCGAAGATGACCGTCGCGTGCAGCGGGGCGGCGGCGAGAACCCGCGCAGCCTCAAGGACCGCCGAGGTGCCGGAGCCGTTATCGTCCGCGCCCGGCGCGTCCAAGGTTGCATCGGCATTGTCGGAATTGCGCGAATCGTAGTGGCTCGACATGACATAGGTTCGACTGCCTGGCTCATCCCCTTTCAGCGTGGCGACGACGCTCGATATTTCGACGTCGCGTGGGATGCGTTTCCCGTCCGCCTTTTGGATATAGCCGTCATAGGCCACAGTCATGCGACCGCCGGATTTTTTTGCGATCTCACGAAACTGATCGGCGATCCAGGCGCGGGCAGCGAATACGCCGCGCTGGTCGCCGAGGTTCTCAGAAAAGGTGTTGCGGGTGCCAAACGCGACCAGCCGTGTATCGTCGGCCTTCAACCGGTCTACCGAAACTTGCGCGACGATGCGGACGATTGCGGGGTCGGCGACTTCGGGCGCGGGCGCGGCCCGTGCCCAATTGCCGGCAAGGACGAAGAAAGCGGCCACTGCGAGACGGTGAGACATGATTCGCGTCCTCCGAGTGGCTTGGTGTGCCGTTCGATTTAGCTGTCGCTGCGGCGAATCCAGGGCACAGTGGCGATGGATATGCCCTCTTCGCGCAGTTCCGCGGCTTCCGTCGGTGAGGTTTCGCCGTAGATTTCGCGATGCTCGGTCTCGCCGTAATGGATCTTACGCGCTTCTTCGGCGAAGGTGTTGCCGACATAGTCGCAGGTATCGGCGATATGCTGATTCAGTTCGGCGATCTTGGTCATTACCATGCGCAGCTGTTCAGGATCGATCTGGTCGGCCCTGGCGTTTCCGGTGGCGGTCTGCTCCTGGCTTTTTTCGCGTGCCGCTTCGCGCAAAGCGCGGTCGGAACGGCCGATGCGGGGCGCCATCGGCGCCTTCGAAACTCCGGCGTCGCCACAGACCGGGCAGGTGATCTGCTGCGCGGCATGCTGCTGATCGTAAGCATCCGAGTTGCGGAACCAGGCTTCGAAGCCGTGGCCCGTCGTGCAGCGCAGTTCGTAGATGATCATGTGAGGCTATGTTGCGTTGTCATGTTTAGAAATTAAACGAATTTTTAGCCGTTCGATAGGGACGTTGCAAATATGGACGGCGTGAATGGGCGTGCATGATCGAGAGAACGGATCATCTGCCGCGCCTTGACAACGCTGTCCATGGCGCAATCGGCGGCGACAAAGCCTTCGGCTTCGCCGCCATCGGCCAAAACCTCTCCCCAGGGCGAGACAATCAGCGAGTGGCCATAGGTCAGTCGGCCGCCGGCATGCTCACCGGTCTGGCCGGGTGCGACGATGAAAGCGCCGGTCTCGATCGCCCTGGCACGCAGTAGCACATGCCAGTGGGCCTTTCCCGTCGGCACCGTGAAGGCGGCAGGCGCCGTGATCATCGAGGCGCCGCCCTGAGCCAGCGCGTTATAGAGGGCGGGAAAGCGCACATCGTAGCAGATGCTAAGACCCAGCCGCCCGAACGTCGTGTCCGCGACCACGGCCTCGGTCCCGCGCTCGAACGTTGCGCTTTCGCGGTAGGCTTGCCCGTCGAGCGGGTCGGCATCGAACATGTGGATTTTGTCGTATCGGGCTGCGATGTCGCCCGAGGGGGCAAACAGAAAGCTTCGGTTGGCCAGCTTTCCGCTACCGAGCAGGATCGACAGCGATCCGGCCAATAGCCAGGCGCCGGTCTCCCGCGCCAAGTCCCCGAACCGGCTGACAGCAGGATGATCAGCCTCCGGCAAGGCAGATGCTATCAGCGCAGCGCGGTTCGCATGCATGCCGCTCGTGTTTTCCGGCGTCGCGATAAATTGCGCGCCATCGGCGTGGGCTGCCCGTATCCAATGCTCGATTTCGGCGAGATTGGCCGCCAGATCGGGCTTCGCGTTTGGCTGGATGCAGGCGACGCGCAGGATCATGAGGCGGAGGCTTGCCTCAGCAAAGCATCGAGTTCGCCGGCTTGGTTCAGCGCCACCATATCGTCGCAGCCGCCAATGCCTTTGTCGTCGATGAATATCTGCGGCGTGCTGGTGCGTCCGCCCGCGCGCTGCACCATTTCCTCCCGGCGCGACGGGTGAATCATGACGTCGATCTCTTCGTAATCGACGCCCTTGTCCTCGAGGAGCTTTTTCGCTCTGTAGCAATATCCGCAAAAGGGTTGGGTATAGATTTCGATTTTAGGCATGGGCGGAATATGGGGATTTGTTTGGGTCTGGTCTAGTCCGCCAACACGACCCGTGCCAGGGACAGGACGTCGATTCTCGCTGCGCCGCCGAGCCTCAGCACCTTGGCGCAGGCGGTGACCATGGCGCCGGTGGTCAGCACATCATCGACCGATACGCGAGCCCTTGACCCGATCGGCATGGCGCGGATCGAGGCGAAACGCGGCGGCGACATTGCG
>JAQGIF010000232.1 GCA_028291345.1 Rhodospirillales bacterium
CGGCCGGGACAGGTCCAGCCGCTTGCGGACCGAGCGCGTGGTGACGAGAACCTCATCGGCATTCAGCATATGCACCATTATTTCCTCCCTGTTCGACTATTTCGGCGACCTATGGCGGTAGCCCGTGTTTACACTACGAAATAACTGGCAAACCCCTGCATCTAGTATATAGTAAGAAGATCGTTCGCTCCCGTAGAAAAAGGATGCGGCTATTCCTGTCGGTGAAAGACTTCGCTCACCCAGAATGATCCCGGCTCCGCCAGGCGCCGCAGCAATTTCTTATAGCGTTCGTTCGTCCCAGCCCCGCCTTGTTGCGGGGTTTTTTGTGCCCGCCATACCCCGCTCATTGCGGGGTTTTTTGTGCCCGGTTGCAATCGTAGTCGGGCTTCCATCAGCGTGAAAGGGTTCTCGCCATGACAAAGCGCTCTTCTCGTGCCGTTTCTGCCCATACCGAAGCGACCGATCGCGGCAAGGTTCAGTCGCTGTTCGGTGGAGGCTGGCACCCGCTCAGCGAGAAACGGGACCAGAGCTATGTTCGCAAGATCCAGCCGCGTAGCCCCAACCAGGAGAAATTCCTGACCGCCATCGCCGACCACAGCCTGACCCTGGCGATCGGTCCCGCCGGCACCGGCAAGACCTATCTCGCGGTATCGGCGGCGGTCGAGGCGCTCGAGGCTGGCCGCATCGAGCGCATCGTGCTGTCGCGCCCGGCGATCGAGGCGGGGGAAAGCCTGGGTTACCTGCCGGGCGATATGATGGAGAAGATGGCTCCGTATCTGCGCCCGCTTTATGACTGCCTGACCGATCGGCTGGGCGGCAAAAGGCTGCGCGCGCTGATGGAGGAGGGTGATATCGAAATCGCCCCGATCGGTTTCATGCGCGGGCGTACACTGAACAATGCCTTTGTCGTGATCGATGAGGCGCAGAACTGCACCTATGCCCAGATGAAGATGCTGCTGACCCGACTCGGCTGGCACTCCACCATGGTCATCACCGGCGATCCGGAGCAGAGCGACCTGCTGCCGGGGATGTCCGGCCTGGCCGATATCGCACGGCGGCTCGGGACCCTGACCGGCATCGCCGTGGTGCAGCTTGAGGACCGCGACATCGTCCGTCATCCGCTGGTTGGCGCGATGCTCGGAGTTCTGTAATACCGGAGCATGATGATTAAAAACCCGCCCCTGCGGGGGCGGGCGCGCCTCACATTCTGGGCGCACCTCTTCAAGGCGATCACGCGCCAGCACCATACCGAACTGATTCCCATCCTGCGGCCCTTACTGCCGCGGGATGGGGTCATTTTCGACGTGGGCGCGCATGCCGGCCAAATGGCCAAGCTGTTCGCCCGGATGGCGCCGAACGGCAAAGTCTTCGCATTCGAGCCCGGGGCCTATGCACTCGCCATATTGCGGCCGATGGTCTGGCTCAAGGGCAACGGCCGTATCTCCATCGACGCCATCGCCTTTGGAGCGAAGCCCGGCACCTTGAAGCTCAGCACGCCGATCAAGCGCTCCGGCAGCCTCGGCTTCGGCCTCAGCCATCTGGGGCATGGGTTGGAAGGCGGCAATGTCTTCAGCCATGACGTCACGGTCGAAACCATCGACCACTATGTCGCGAATAAAGGGCTGGACCGGCTCGATCTCATTAAGGCCGATATCGAGGGCTGGGAGATGCAGATGCTGATCGGCGCGACCGAGACTATCGCCCGCCTGCGGCCAACGGTGTTTCTCGAAGTCGTCGACAGCTATCTCGCCCGCGCCGGCGACAGCCGCGAAGCCTTATGGGCGTTCATGCGCGAACGCGACTACAGCCCCCACCGCCTGGCCGTCGGCCTGCCGCCGTTCGACCCGGAGGCAGATGGAGATGTCGTCTGGGTGCCGGCGGAGAAAGCGCCTTAGACCGTCAGCCCATACAGATTCGCGACATTGTCGTGGACCATCATCTTGATGTGCTCGTCCGACATGCCCTCGGTCAGCTTCGCCAGAACCTTGGATGAATAGGGCCAGATCGCGTCGCCGTGGGGGAAGTCATTCGCCCATAGGACGCGGTCCATCGGCAGCAGGTGGGTCATTTGGCCGACCGGATAGTCGTCCTGCAAAGTCACATAGACGTTCTGACGAAAATACTCGCTGGGCAGCTTCGGAATCGTGACGTTCTCCATATAGAAATAGCGGTGATAGGAGTTGTCCATGCGCGTCAGGAAATGCGGCACCCAGCTGGTGTCGCTCTCCACCGCGACGATCTGCAGCTTTGGGTGGCGCTCGAACACGCCGCCGAAGATGAAGAGCGAGATCACGTCCTGGTTGCCGCGCACGAAGCGGTGATGGCCGCAGATGTTGGGGCCGCGCGCCTTGCTGCGGACTTCGGTCATCTCGCGCCGGCTGCTCAATATGTGGAAGTTGACCGGCAGGTTGAGCTCTTCGCAGGCCGACCAGAACTCGTCATACATCGGATGGTCGTAATCCTCGACCGCCGGCTGGCCAGGCACCATCACCGCCTTATAGCCCATCACCTTGGCCTGCTGCAGTTCGGCGAGCCCGTCCGCGACGGTACGAAGCGAGATCTGCGCGACGCCGATCAGCCGGTCCGGGTCGCGACTGCAATATTCGACCAGCCAGCGATTATAGGCGTCAAGGCAGGCCTTGGCGTAGTCGATGTCAGGATGGCCGTGCAGGAACATGCCGACCGTCGGGAAGATCACTTCGGCATGCACGCCGTCCTGGTCCTGGACGTCCAGCCGCGTCGCGGAATCGAAGGCGGCCGGATTGACCTCATCCCAGGCCAGTTTCTTGCCGAGCTTTTCGAGCGGTAGCCCGGCGCCGACCGAGCGGCCATAGCCCATGGTCAGCATGCCCTCGATAACCAAGGCGGCGCCTTGCTCCTCCGTTTCGGTCTCGTACGGGATGCGGCTACGGAACTTGGGGTCGATGTCGAGGAATGCGGTCTGCCGCTCGACGACATGGGAATCGGCTGAAATCAGCGTTTTCGGAAGCATGCTATTCCCCGGCTAGTTTTGATTTCCGTCAACTTGGGACGGGAGCAGGGCGGAGTCAATTCGTGGTTTGACCCGACACGACTAAAGCGCGAAAACACGCCGCGCTGCTTCAGCAATCAGGAGGAACAGGCGCATCGGCTGGCTGACGAAACCGCGAAAACCAAGATAGCGATAGAAGCTTGCAGCGGTGTTGTCCTTGGCATCGAGGATCAGTGCGAAAACTGCCGGCTCAGACCGCATCGCACGTGCCACGCCATCGACAACAAGGCCGGAGCCGAGCCCTTGTCCTCGAATCGTTCATCGACCGCTAGACATGCGATGAGCACGGCCGGCAAAAGCGGGTAACGCGGCAGTTTTTTTGGTTTCTCAGCCGGCAGTTCGGTCACGGGCAGGGTTATGGCCGCAAGTGTGTAGTAGCCGGCGATGAAGCCGGCATCATCGATCGCCAAAAAGCAATTGCTGACCCGGCGTCGGATATCCTGGGAAACGATCTCACGGAAATACCGATCGAGCTCTCCTTGGCCGCAAGAAAACCCGGTGCGGACATGCGATCCCAGTGGCTCGGATGCCAAAGAGGGCGGTCAACGGGAAGTTTTGATCAGTCGCTTGTAGCGGCCAATGGCGCGTTCCATGCTAGCCGTCAGCGGGGGCGGATGCAGGATCGATTCTGCGATCCCCCGCTGATCCTCAACTGCAAGGCGAACAATATGCGTCTCCTCGATGGCTTTTTGAGCCATGGTCAAGGCGGAATCGATGACGAAGTCGCTGACGCTTCTGCCCTGAAGTTCGGCGGCACGTTTTACTATCAGCAGAGCATCAGGCGCGATCCGCCCTTCGATGCGGGCCGTTCGACTAGGTTTTTGCGGCATCGTTGTTCTCCTCATTGATCGCTGTCCGGGTTTCTACCGGAAATATCAATTATAGTTTCATGATGACATGAGGCCGCACGCCTGCGTCTCATGGTGGCGCGTAGCGGGCTTGTCGACTATATCCAGCCCATGACCAAGTCAGCCGCACGCTCCAACCGGCCTCTTTTGATCCTGATGGTCGCGATGATGGCAATCGTCGCCGTCGCCGTCGTCGTGATGTGGCACATCGTTGCCAGCGGACCGCGCGACCCCGGCTTCGCCGGCGCCTCGCCATCGATCGGCGGGGCGTTCTCGCTGACCGACCAGACCGGAGCGGCGGTGACCGACAGGACCTATGACGGTTCCTACCGCCTCATCTATTTCGGCTACACCTTCTGTCCAGATGCCTGCCCGACCGAACTCCAGGTGATGGCGCAGGCTATCGAGGCGATGGGCCCGGCGGGTGATAAGGTCCAGCCGATTTTCATCACCATCGATCCGGCGCGCGATACGGCTACGCAGCTTGCCGGCTATGTCCCGCTGTTCGACAAAAGGCTGGTCGGGCTCACCGGCACGCCCGAGCAGATTGCGGCAGCCGCCAAGGCCTATAAGGTCTATTACGCGAAAGCAGACCCGCCGGGCGTCGATACCAAATCCTACGGCATGAACCATTCGTCCTTTGTCTATCTGATGGACCCCAAGGGAAAGTTCCTGACGGTGTTTTCCAGCGACACGGACAGCGACAAGATGGCGGCAGAAATCCGCCGTTACATGACGGAGTCCGCAGGCTAGGCCAGCCGTCGCTGCTTGAGGCGAAATGCCTCTGGGCAGTAGCTCGTTCGTCAGGATTTCTGTGCTACCTTGCCCTAAGGCCTCGCAGGTAGATTTCTCATGATTGCGCAGGGATGACCATTGATGAGCGAAGACCGCAAACAGCCGATGTCGCCGAGCAGCAGGATCGCTTCGCGCATCGCTTTGCCCGCGCAGGACGAGGACATCGCGTCGATCCGGCGCGCGCTGATCGCCAAGCTGACCTACGCGGTTGGCAAGGACCCGACCGTCGCGATGGATCGCGACTGGTTCATCGCTACGGCCCTGGTGGCGCGCGACCGGATGGTCGATCGCTGGATGCCTTCGACCCGCGAGACCTACGCGAAGGACCGCAAGCGCGTTTACTACCTGTCTCTCGAATTCCTGATCGGCCGCCTGCTGATGGATTCGCTCAGCAATCTCGGCCTGACCGATGTCATGCGGTCGGCGCTAGGCGAGCTTGGCGTCGATCTCGACCGGCTGCGTCAGATCGAGCCGGACGCGGCGCTGGGCAATGGAGGCCTGGGCCGGCTGGCCGCCTGTTTCCTGGAGAGCATGGCGACTTTGTCGATCTCCAGTTACGGCTATGGCATCCGCTATAATCACGGCATGTTCCGCCAGGTCATTCGAGACGGGTGGCAGCGCGAATATCCGGAGAACTGGCTGTCCTTTGGCAACCCGTGGGAGTTTGAACGGCCAGAAGTCAGCCATATGATCGGCTTCGGCGGGACCGTCGAGGAGATCGCCGAGGCCGATGGCGTAACGCGTCACATCTGGAAACCGGCGGAGATGGTCGAGGCGATCGCCTATGACACGCCGGTCGTGGGCTGGCGCGGGCGTCATGTGAACACGTTGCGCCTGTGGTCGGCACGGGCGCCAGACCCTCTGCGGCTCGACGCGTTCAACAGCGGCGATCATGTCGGCGCTCTCGCGAACCGCGCCCGAGCCAACGCCATCAGCCAGGTGCTTTACCCGTCCGACGCGACGCCGGCCGGCCAGGAATTGCGCCTGCGGCAGGAGTTCTTCTTCTCGTCGGCCTCGCTTCACGACCTTCTATATCGGCACAGCCATGAATATGGCGATATCCGCACGCTAGCGGATCATGTCTCGATCCAGCTCAACGACACTCATCCGGCCATCGTTGTCGCCGAGCTGATGCGCCTTTTGATCGACACCCATGACATTCCGTGGGACGAGGCCTGGGACATCACGGTCGCCGCGACCTCCTATACCAATCACACTCTGCTGCCCGAGGCGTTGGAGAACTGGCCGGTCTATCTGATGGAGCGGATGTTGCCGCGCCAGATGCAGATCATCTATCTGATCAATGCCCGCCATCTGGATATGCTGCGGGCGAACGGCCATAGCGACGAGCGGCTGCTGTCGTCGGTTTCGCTGATCGGCGAGGATGGCGGCCGGAAGGTGCGCATGGGCAGTCTCGCCTTCCTGGGTTCGCATAAGGTCAATGGCGTGTCGGCGCTGCACACCGACCTGATGCGCCGGACGATTTTTCGTGACCTGCACACGCTTTATCCCGACCGCATCGTCAACAAGACCAATGGGATCACGTTCCGCCGTTGGCTGTTCGAGGCCAACCCCGGCCTGACCGGCTTGCTGACCGATGTCATCGGACCGCGGGTGCTGGACGACGTGGACGCGATTCAGACGCTTGCGATGAGCGCGGATGATACCGGGCTGCATGACCGGCTGTTCGATATCCGCCGCGCCAACAAGGTGTTTCTGTCAAACCTGATTCAGCAGCGGCAGAATATCATCGTCGATCCCGACGCCCTGTTCGATGTCCATATCAAGCGGATCCATGAATATAAGCGCCAGCTGCTGAATATCCTTGAGACGATATCGCTGTATGAATCGATGCGCGCCCAGCCGACGCGCGAATGGGTTCCCCGGGTAAAGATATTCTCCGGCAAGGCCGCCGCCAGCTATCAGCGGGCCAAGCTGATTATCAAGCTGATCCACGATGTTGCGCGGGTCGTAAACAGCGACCCAACCCTGCACGGACTTCTGAAGGTAGTCTTCATCCCCGATTACAATGTCAGCCGCGCCGAACGAATCATCCCCGCAGCGGACTTGTCGGAGCAGATTTCCACCGCCGGGATGGAGGCCTCTGGTACCGGTAATATGAAGCTGGCGCTCAATGGTGCGCTGACCATCGGTACGCTGGACGGCGCGAACGTCGAGATTTTGGAGCGGGTCGGGGCCGACAATATCTTCATCTTCGGCCTGACGGCGGATGAGGTCGAGACGCGCCGGCAGGGGGGAATCGACGCGCAACAGTTTATCGATGGATCAAGCGACCTGCGCGGCGTGTTAGACGCGGTGGGTTCCGGCGTTTTCTCATCGGACGAGCCCGATCGCTACCGCCAACTGGTCGAGGACATCACGCATCATGACTACTTCATGGTCAGCGCCGATTTCGACAGCTATTCCACGACCCAGCGCAAAGTTGCGGCGCTATGGCGGGACAAGCACGCCTGGTGGAGGTCCAGCGTGCTGAACACCGCCAATGTCGGCTGGTTCTCCTCCGATCGCGCGATTCGGGAATATTGCGACGATATCTGGAACGTGCCCGTTCCGGGGCGTGGATGATCCCATGACCTCCCGCGAGGCGTGGCGGGCGGGCGACGGCGATGTTGCCGCGATCATTGCCGCCCGGCATGCCGACCCGTTTTCTGTCCTCGGGCTGCACCAGACCGCCGAGGGACTTGTATTGCGCGCTTTCGTGCCGGGTGCATGGGAATTGCGCGCGGAAAACGGCGCTGGCGAAACGATCGTCAATCTCGTACGCCGCCACGACGACGGCTTTTTCGAAGCCAGGGTGGGGGACCGCAGCGAGCGTTTCACCTATCGCCTGGTGGCATCCAATATCGGCGGATCGTGGACACTGCACGATCCCTACATGTTCGGGCCGGTGCTCGGCCCGATGGACGATCACCTGCTGGTCGAAGGCACGCACAAGCATCTGTATGAACGATTCGGCGCGCATCCGATGGCGATCGACGGCGTCGAGGGCGTGCATTTCGCGGTATGGGCGCCCAACGCGCGGCGCGTTTCCGTCGTCGGCGATTTCAACGCCTGGGACGGCCGGCGTCACCAGATGCGCAAGCGGGTCGATAGCGGGCTTTGGGAGATATTCGCGCCCGATATCGGCGAAGGCACGGTGTATAAATTCGAGATCGTCGGACCCGACGGGGTCGTTCTGCCGCTGAAGGCCGACCCGCTGGGTTTCGCCTCAGAGATGCGCCCGTCGACCGCGTCGGTGGTGGCGCGGACCGACCGGTTCGAATGGACGGATGCGGATTATCTGGCCGGTCGCGCGGCAGCCGTCGCGCGCCGCGAACCGATCACAATCTATGAGGTCCATCTGGGCTCGTGGCGGAAAGGTCATGACGGCGCCTATTTGACCTATGACGAGATCGCCGACCAGTTGATCCCTTACGCGAAGGATATGGGCTTCACCCATATCGAGCTTATGCCGGTGAACGAGCATCCGCTGGACGACAGCTGGGGTTATCAGCCGATCGGATTGTTCGCGCCGACATCCCGTCACGGCAGCCCGGCCGGCTTCGCGCGTTTCGTTGATCGAGCGCACGCGGCGGGACTGGGCATCATCGTCGATTGGGTGCCGGCGCATTTCCCGACCGACGCGCATGGGTTGGCGCGTTTCGACGGCACGCCGCTTTACGAAGATGCCGATCCGCGCCGCGGTTTCCATCCGCAATGGAACACCGCGATCTATGATTTCGGCCGGCGCGAGGTCATGAACTTTCTGACGGCAAGCGCGCTTTATTGGCTGGACCGGTACCATATCGATGGGCTGCGGGTCGATGCCGTCGCGTCGATGTTGCAGCTCGACTTTGCCCGCAAGCCGGGGGAATGGGCGCGCAACGTCAAGGGGGGCAACGAAAATCTCGAGGCGATCGCCTTGCTGCAGCGGGTCAATATCCTGGCCTATGGCGAGCATCCCGGCGCCTTGATGATCGCGGAGGATTCGACTGCTTGGAAGGGCGTATGCAAGCCGGTCCATGAAGGCGGGCTAGGCTTCGGGTTCAAATGGAACCTGGGCTGGATGCACGACACGCTCGATTATCTGTCGCTCGATCCGATTCACCGGCGCTGGCATCACAACGAGTTGACCTTCGGCCTGCTCTACGCCTTCACCGAGAATTTCATCCTGCCGCTGTCGCATGACGAAGTTGTGTACGGAAAGCGTTCCATTGTCGGGCGGTTTCCCGGCGACGAGTGGCAGCGCTTCGCCACCTTGCGGGCCTATTACGCCTTCATGTGGGCGTTTCCGGGCAAGAAGCTGCTGTTTATGGGCCAGGAATTCGGCCAGGTGAACGAGTGGGATTTTCATCGCGCGCTCGACTGGCATCTTCTCGACTACAAGTTCCATCAGGGCGTGCGCGATTGCGTGCGCGATCTCAATCGCCTGTACCGCTCCGAACCGGCGCTTCATGCCCGCGATTGCGAGAGCGAAGGTTTCCGCTGGATCGTGGTGGATGACGCGCCGCAGTCGGTCTATGCCTGGATCAGACTGGGTGAGCCGGAAGATTTGCCGGTCGTTATGATATCGAATTTCACACCGGTGCCGCGTGAAGACTATCGTATCGGCTTGCCGCAAACCGGGATTTGGCGGGAGGTCATGAACACGGACGCGACGCTCTATGGCGGCTCGGGTGTCGGGAATTTGGGCGCGGTGCGTGCATCCGCCATGCCGTCACATGGATTTCCGGCCTCTGCCTCGCTGACGCTTCCGCCCCTTGCGACCGTCTATCTACGGCTCGATTCCAGATAATGCCGCTTGCCTGAGGAAGCGCTATAGGTTTTATTTAAAACAACCCCTTAGAGGACGAGGTCATATGCCGACGCCCCCAATTCCCGGTGGTGCCAGTTCCGGCGGTCCACTTGCGCGCCACGCAATGGCCTATGTTCTAGCCGGCGGGCGCGGCACGCGGCTAATGGAATTGACCGATACGCGGGCAAAGCCGGCGGTCTATTTTGGCGGCAAGCTCAGGATCATCGATTTCGCCCTGTCCAACGCGCTGAATTCCGGTATCCGGCGCATTGCCGTGGCGACACAATACAAGGCGCACAGCCTGATCCGGCATCTACAATATGGGTGGAATTTCTTCAGGCCGGAACGAAACGAAAGCTTCGACATATTGCCGGCCAGCCAGCGTGTGTCCGAGCAGCAATGGTATGTCGGCACCGCCGACGCGGTGTACCAGAATATCGACATCATCGAGGCGCACGCACCCCGCCATATCGTTATTCTTGCCGGTGATCACATCTATAAGATGGATTACGAGCAGATGCTTCAGCAGCATGTCGAAAGTGGCGCCGATGTCACGGTCGGCTGCGTCGGGGTGCCTATCGCCGAGGCGTCCGGGTTCGGCGTGATGCATGTCGACACGAAGGACCGCATCCTGGCTTTTCTCGAAAAGCCGGCCGAGCCGCCACCCATGCCGGGTAATCCCGACATGTCGTTAGCCAGTATGGGTATCTATGTGTTCGAAACGAACTTCCTGTTCGACGAGTTGCGCCGCGATGCGGCCGATCCGGAATCGGAGCATGATTTCGGAAAGAACATCATTCCCAGAATCGTCGAGGCCGGTAAGGCGGTGGCCCACCCGTTCGAACGGTCCTGCATCCGCGGCGCGAACGAGAAATCGGCCTATTGGCGCGATGTCGGGACGCTCGATGCCTATTACGCGGCGAATATCGATCTGACGGATGTGGTGCCGGAATTGGACATATACGATCACGACTGGCCGATCTGGACCTATAGCGCGATGGCGGCGCCGGCGAAATTCGTCCATGACGAGCCGGGGCGCCGCGGCATCGCGATATCGTCGGTCGTCGCGGGCGGCTGCATCGTATCGGGGGCATCGTTACGCAAGTCGCTACTGTTCACCGGCGTCCGCGTGCATTCCTATGCCAGCGTCGAAGGCGCGGTCATCCTGCCCGATGTCGAAATCGGACGGTCGGCGCGGCTGCGCAACGTGATCATCGAGCGCGGCGTCAGGATCCCCGAGGGGCTGCAGGTCGGCTGGGATCCGGAATTCGACGCGCAGAGATTTCGCATGACCAGCAAAGGCATCTGCCTGATCAACCAGCGGATGATCGACCGGCTGGGGCAATGACTACCCTGCAGGTTCTGGCCGTCGCATCCGAGATCTATCCGCTGATCAAGACCGGTGGCCTGGCCGACGTGGTCGGCGCGCTGCCGGCGGCGCTGGCGCAGGAGGATGTCGCCGTTCGCACGCTGGTGCCGGGTTACCCTTCGGTCCTTGCCGCGCTGAAGCCGGCCAAGACGGTGATGACCATCGGTGACAGCTTCGGCGCGCCGGCACGCGTGCTGGCCGGAACGGCGGCTGGGATGGAGATATTGGCGCTCGATGCCGCGCACCTGTTCGATCGGCCCGGCAATCCTTACTCCGGGCCGGACGGCCTGGACTGGCCGGACAATCAGCGACGCTTCGCGGCGCTGTCGCGCGCCGCCGCCGATGTGGCGCTGGGCGCGGTCAAAGGTTACCGGCCGGATGTCGTGCATGCGCATGACTGGCAAGCCGGACTCACCTTCGCCTATATGAATTTCGCCCAGGGGCGCCGGCCGGGCACGGTGATGACCATCCATAATCTGGCCTTTCAGGGGCAATTCTCGGCCGCGTTTTTTCCGATGCTCGGCCTGCCGCCGCAAGCCTTCAGCCTTGCCGGCGTCGAATATTACGGCGGAGTCGGCTATCTGAAGGCCGGGCTGCATTATGCCGATCGCGTGACCACGGTATCACCTGGCTATGCCGCCGAAATCCGTACCCCTGAGGAGGGGATGGGCTTCGACGGGCTATTGCGCGACCGTAGCGCGACGATGAGCGGAATACTCAACGGCATCGATACCGAGGCTTGGAACCCCCAGACCGATCCGCATCTTGCCATGCAGTACAGCAAGGCCAGCATGGGCCGGCGCGCGGTGAACAAGGCCGCCCTTCAATCGCAGCTCGGTCTCGACCAGGATCCCGAGGCGCCTCTGTTCGGGGTTGTCACCCGGCTGAGCTGGCAGAAGGGGATGGATCTTTTGGTGGCGAACGTCCCGACATTGCTGGGGCAGGGCGCGCAGCTTGCCGTATTGGGTGCCGGCGAACCGGGCCTGGAGGCCGGTTTCCGCGCCGCCGCCGCTTCCAACCCCGGCCGGGTCGGCTGCGTCATCGGCTATGACGAGGCGCTGGCGCATCGGGTGCTGGCAGCGTCGGATGCTGTGCTGGTGCCGTCGCGCTTCGAGCCATGCGGGCTGACCCAGCTTTACGCCCTGCGCTACGGCACTGTGCCGGTCGTCGCCCGCGTCGGCGGACTCTCCGATACGGTGATCGATGCCAATCCGGCCGCGATGGGTAGGGGCGTCGCTACCGGCGTGCAGTTCGCGCCGGTGACCTATGAGATGATGCGGGTCGCGATCGAACGGTCGGTGGCGCTTTACCGGCAGCCCGCGGTCTGGAAAAAACTCCAGTCCAACGGCATGGCATCGGACGTGTCCTGGCGCGATCCGGCGCGCCGCTATGCCGCGTTGTTTCGCGAACTGGTTCCCGCTGGCTGATGCTGCGTTCTGTGCTGGACAGTGGATCGCCTGAACGGCTGGGCGTCACCCCCCGCGGCGCGGGGGTCAACGTCGCGGTGTTTTCCGGCCATGCCGATGCCATCGAATTCTGCCTCTTCGACGCGGCGGGCGAGCGGGAGGTGCGGCGGGTCAAGCTGCCCGAGCGCAGCGGCGATATATTTCATGGATTGATCGGCGATGTGCCGGCCGGAGCGCGTTATGGCTTGCGGGCCTATGGTCCCTATGCCCCCGCCGCCGGGCATCGCTTCAACCCGTCGAAACTGCTGATCGATCCTTATGCGCGGGCGATCGATCGGCCGTTCAAGCTGCATCCCTCGATGTTCTCGACCGTGCCGGGCAGCACACTGCCAGACGATGCGGACAGTTCCGGGGCCATGCCGAAAGCGATCGTCGTGCCGTCCAGCCCCAAGCTTACGCCGCACGCGCTGGTCCCATGGGATAGAACCGTTCTTTACGAACTCCATGTGCGCGGTTTTACAATGCAGCGAGATGCGATACCGGTATCTCTGCGCGGAACGTTCGGCGGCCTTGGCCATCCGGCGTCGATCGAGCATCTGGTCAAGCTCGGCGTTACGTCGGTCGAAATTATGCCGGCGGCAGCCTGGATCGAAGAACGGCACCTGGCAGCACTCGGCCTCCAGAATTACTGGGGCTACAATACCGTCGCCTTCATGACGCCGGATCCGCGTCTGGCACCCGGCGGCTGGGACGAGGTGCGCACGACTGTCGCGGCGCTGGCCAAAGCCGGCATCGAGACGATTGCCGATATCGTGCTCAATCATACCGGCGAGGGTCACGCGCTGGGTCCAACCCTGTCGATGCGCGGGCTGGACAATGCCAGCTATTACCGGCTGCTTCCCGGCAATCCGGCCGGTTATGTCGACGACGCCGGCTGCGGCAATGTTCTGGCGCTGGATCGCCCGCCTGTCGTGCGGCTGGCGATGGACACGCTGCGCTGCTGGGCCGAACTGGGCGGCGTACATGGCTTCCGGTTCGATCTCGCGCCGGTTCTGGGCCGCCGCGGCGATGGGTTCGACCCGGCGGCGCCGTTGCTGTCCGCAATCTCGCAGGACCCGTTACTGCGGGAACTCAAGCTGATCGCCGAACCGTGGGATGTCGGCGCCGGCGGTTATCAGGTCGGCGCTTTCCCCGGTGGCTGGGGCGAATGGAACGACCATTTCCGCGACGACGTGCGCCGCTTCTGGCGTGGCGACCCGATGGGTCTGGGCGAACTTGCAACACGGCTCGCCGCTTCGGCCGATCTGTTCGCCCGCAAGAACCGGCCCTCGCGCAGCGTGAATTTCGTCGTGGCGCATGACGGATTCACTCTGGCCGATCTCGTGTCCTATACACGCAGAGCCAACTTCGCCAACGGCGAGGATAATCGCGACGGCACCGAGGATAACCGGTCCTGGAATAATGGGGTCGAGGGACAAAACGACGATCCTGCTGTGCGCGCTGCCCGCCTTCGCGATCAGCGCGCTTTGCTGGCGATCCTGCTGCTCGCGCGGGGCACGCCGATGCTGGCGATGGGCGCCGAACTCGGTCACAGCCAGGGCGGCAATAACAACGCCTATGCCCAGGACAATGAAACCTCCTGGATCGACTGGGCGGCCGCCGATGAATCACTCGCCGCCTGGACGGCGCGGCTGATCGCGATCCGCCGCGATAACCCAGCCTTTCACGAAGATCGCTTCCTGATCGGACAGCCGATCGAGGGCGGGTTCCTGCCGGACGTCGAATGGCGGCGGCCAGATGGGAAAGCGCTGGAGATCGCGGATTGGGAAACGCCCTACGGATCGGCCCTTGTCATGCTGTTATCCAGTACGGCATCGGCCGGATGCGATCGAGCCGCCCTGGCGATCAATCGCGGCCACACGCCGGTGGCGATCGCGCTGCCCGACGCGCGGGACGGCTATGAATGGCGTAGCCTCGCCAATAGCGGCGATGCCGATGACATCGGAGGCCCGGTCGATGACGGTGCGATCCTCACCGGGCGGTCGATTCTGGTTCTGGCGGAGACGGTCAGCCGCTCCCACCAGCCTGTTCGCCGTGGCCGCGCCGAGGTGCTGGAGCGGCTGGCCCGCGCCGCCGGCATCGCGGCGGAATGGAGCGCGGTCGATCGCACCCGCCATATCGTCGGCGATGATACCAAGCGAGCCTTGCTGGCGTCGCTTCACCTGCCCGCCGCGACCGAGCGCGAAGCGGCGGACACGCTGATTCGCTTCGCCGACGAGCATGACCGCCGACCGTTGCCCTCTGCGCTGACCATCTGGGTCGACGAGCCGGCCGTGCTGGACCTGCCGCTGGAGCGCGATCTTTCGCGCCGCTCCCTATTACTGACGGTGACCTTGGAAAGCGGCGAGACGCGATCCGTGTCCGTCGGCGCCATGAACGGAACGCTGTTGCCCGGCAAGGCGATCGACGGGCGCGAATACCTGCTTTGGCGGATCACCTTGCCTGCATTGCCCATCGGTCGGCATGTCGTGCGGCGGGAGGATGCGCCCGGGGCGACGTGCTTGCTGACGGTCGCGCCGCGTAGGGGTTTCTTGCCGGCGATGCTTGCCGATGGCGGCCGGGCATTCGGCATCACGGCGCAGCTTTATTCCATGCGCGGCGCCGCAGACCAGGGCATAGGCGACTTCAGCGTTCTGGCCGACCTGGCGGAGGCCACGGCGCGAGAAGGCGGATCGGCGGTGATCATCAACCCGCTGCATGCCCTGTTTGCCGCCGATCGCGGCCGGGCAAGCCCGTACCAGCCCAACGACCGTCGGTTCCTCGACCCGATCTATCTGGATGTCGGTTGGCCCGGCGATGGCGCGCACGAGAAAATCTTCTCCGCCCTCTCGGCCACGGCCGTGGTCGACTACCCGGCGGTATGGGCGGCCAAGTCCGCGATTTTGGAGCGGCGTTTCGCCGAATTCGACGCGACGCCTGCCAGCGATTTCGCCGCGTTCGTGGCGGCGGGCGGAAGCGCATTGCGGCGTTACGCGATCTTCGAGGCGATTGCGGAAACCCGTCCAGGCGAACTCTGGAAGGCGTGGCCGATCGGACTGTCGGATGTGAACAGCCCGGCAGTCGAGGCATTCGCCCAGGTGAATCAGGGCCGCGTTCGCTTCCATCAATATCTGCAATATCTGTGCGACCGGCAGCTGAGTGAGGCGGCCCGACGCGCGGGGGCGGCGGGGCTCGGCCTTGGCCTTATGCGCGACCTCGCGATCGGCGCTGCGCCGGACGGGGCGGAGGTCTGGGCGCAGCCCGACATGTTCGTGAGCGGCGTATCGGTCGGCGCCCCCCCGGACCCGCTGGCTCTCAATGGGCAAATCTGGGGCCTGCCGCCGCTCGATCCCCATGGTATGGCGAGGACGGGATTCAGCGCTTTCGCCGGATTGCTGGCAGCGAATATGCGCCATGCCAGGGGCCTCCGCATCGACCATGTGATGGGCGTTTCGCGCCTGTTCTGGGTGCCGGATGGGGCCGACGGCAAGGATGGAGCCTATGTCGCTTATCCCTTCAAGGACCTGCTGGGCCAGCTGACCGTGGAGAGCAGCCGCGCCCAGTGCCTGGTCATCGGCGAGGATCTGGGTACGGTGCCCGAGGGCTTGCGCGAACCGCTGGCGGCGGCGGATGTACAGAGCTATCGCGTCCTGTTCCTTGAGCGGGACGGGATCGGCTTCAAGCCGCCTGAAAGCTATCGGGCCAACGCGCTCGCCTGCATCTCGACCCATGATCTGCCGACCTTCATCGGCTGGTGGGAAGCGGCCGATCTCAAGGAACGGCATGCGCTGGGCATAATCCCGTCCGACGGCATCGCCGAGGCCGTGGCGATCCGCGCGGATGAAAAAGCGGCGCTGATCGACGCGCTGGTTGCCGAGGCGCTGCTCCCTCCGCTCGAAACGGGCGTTGCCCCGCCGGTCGAACAGATCATGGCGGCGGCGCATGCCTATGTCGCGCGGTCACAGGCCGCCCTGGTGATGGCGCAAACCGATGATCTGGCCGGCGAGCTTATCGCCGTCAACCTGCCGGGCACAAGCATCGAGCGGGCGAACTGGCGGCGGAAGATCGAAATACCGGTCTCCGACCTGCTCGGTACGCCGACCGCGCAGGCCATTTTGGAGGCGCTGCGCGAGGCGCGGGGAACAACGCGCCTGCGCAAAAGCCGCTAGCGACCGCTGCCAAAACTGCGTAGTTAGTCTTAAACGGGACCGGGAGGACATCATGGCCGCGACGAAGATCGATATCAAAACGCACGACGGCATTGTGGATAGCCATTTCTTCACCCCGCAGGGCAAGGGACCCGCGCCTGCCGTCATTTTCTATATGGATGGGCTGGGCTTGCGGCAGGCTTTGTTCGACATGGCCGAGCGGCTGGCCTCCAACGGCTATGCTGTGCTGCTACCAAATCTCTATTACCGCCATGGCGTGTCCGCGCCGATCGACATGATGAAGGACCGCGAGCGGATGATGGAGATGGTCCAATCCGTCACCAACAAGGGGACGATGCAGGACACCGAGCATTTCGTGGCGTTCCTCGACAGCCAACCCTGCGTCGCCGGCCCCAAGATCGGCTGCGTCGGCTATTGCATGGGCGGGGCGCTGAGTCTGACCGCGGCCGGAAGCTACCCGGAGCGCGTCGAGGCCGCGGCCTCATTCCACGGGGCGCGGCTGGCGACCGATGCGACCGACAGCCCGCATCTGCTGGCGCCCGAAATGCTCAGCGAAATCTATGTCGGCGTGTCGGAGATCGACCCCTATCTCACGCCCGGCGAGACCGACCGGCTGGAGGCCGCGCTGACACAGGCGAAGGTGAACGCCACGGTCGAAATCTATCCCGGCGTCCAGCATGGCTTCGCCGTCCCCGGCCTCCCTATCTATGACCGGGAAGCCTCGGAACGGCATTGGGAACGGCTGCTGGCCTTGTTCGAGCGGAACTTACAATCTTAGCCGTAGCTGAGCTTGGGATGGGTGGCGGCTCCGCGCCCCTCCGGTGTCAGGTCGAGCAGATTCCATAGCGGCCAGATCGAATCGACATGCCGCGCATGCTGACCGGGATCCTTCGGCGCATAGAGCAATTCGGCGCTCCAAAAATGACGGATAGTACCGTCGCGGCGGATGAAGAGATTCAGTGCCGGCATCTGTGAGCCGTCCGCGGCCTCGGCATGATAGTCGTGCTGGTAATCATTGCCTCCCGAGGAAAGCAGTCTCAACCGAGACCAGCCGCGTTCCGAGGCGAAGTTGCGGATGCGTGCCATGGGAGATCGGGCGACAACCACCAAGCTGGCGCGCTGATTGACATGCGGAGCCTCGCCGTCCAGCCCGTCCAGGATGGACGTACAGGCAGGGCAGGGCCGTTCCATCTTAGGGCCGTACATGAAGCTGTAGACGATTAGCGTGTCCTTGTCGCCGAACAGCTCCGATAGCTTCACCGGGCCGTCGTCACTGTCGAATTCGTAATCCTGGGTAATCTCGCCGCCAGGCGGCAGCTCCCGCCTCAGCGCCGCTACACGCTCGATCTGGCGGCGAAGATCGATTTCGGCGCAAAGCAGCGCGTCGCGCGCCATGCGGTAGTCCGGCCCTTCATTGGGGAAGCGCACCTGGTGCAGCATGTCCGCGGTGGCGATAGGTTCTACCATGCTCGTTCTCCTGATCAGTGTAAGGATGATTGGTGAGACGGCTGCCTAATCGCGCGGAACGCGCCGAGCGTGAGGCCGATAGCGGCGACAGCGAGCGCGTAACATCGCCAGCAATGCTCATAAGGCGTTGTGCCGTGAAGGCCACAGATGGAAGGTGCAGCGACGGCCGGCATCATTCCGGCGGTTGCGGCCAGCGATATCCAGGCGAGGATCGAGAACAGGAGCAGCCAAGCCGCGCGTACCGAGTTCCCGGGCATCCGCAATTGTGACGTCATCAAGCCGCTCCTTACATGTAGCTGGCTTTCGGACGCCAATCGTCCGCGCCGTCGGTAAGCAGGTCGAAGAAATGCCAGGCCGTGCAGAAATCGTCGCCCGGCCGAAATGTGGCGTCGGAGACACGATAGATTTTCCTCTCTGTGCGCCGAAAAACGGAAACGCCCGGGTGCCATCGGCCGTCATGCGCGTACCCCATGTCCTGGGCGAAGTGCGTGCCCTGATGCGAGACCATACGGAACCGCCAGCCGCGCGAGGCCTTGAATGCTTCCTGGGTTTGCGGATCGTCGGGAGAGGAGACAACGAATGCAGCCCGGTTTTCCAGATGCTGCAGGATGCCATTGAACCCGTCAGCCCAGAGGGTGCAGCTATTGCAACCGGTCCCCATGTTATGGATCAAGAAGAGTTCCTGTTTATCTCCGAACAGCTTCGACAGGGCGATCTGTCCCCCCATCACCTGAAAACGATAGTCCTGAACCTCCTGCGGCTCGGCCTCCGCCTGAAGCTGGCGCATTTGCTTGCGAAGGGTTTCGATCTGGTGTCGATAGTCGTTGAGACGATCGGCGGTACTCCGGTAATCCATTCCGCGGCATCCTTTTTATGGTTCGGAAGAATCTGCGGGCGGCGGGGCGTCCAGCGCCATCAGATGCTGGGCCAATATGTCGAACTGGTCCTGCCAATATTTGCTGTAGCGGTTGATCCAAACGGCGACGTCAGCGATCGGTCCGGCGTCGAGGCTGCAGCGGCTTATTCTGCCGGTGCGTGCCTGCCGCACCAGTCCGGCGCGCACCAACCCCTGGATATGCCGCGACACGGCCTGGAGCGAGATGGAAAAACCCGCCGCGATCTCGGATACCAGGAGGTCACCCTCGTCAAGCCGCACCAGGATCGCGCGCCGAACTGGATCGGAAAGCGCAAAAAAGACCCGGTCCAGCCGATCGGATTGCGGATCGGCTCCGAGGTCGAAGGCAACTATGTTGGAAACAGTCATAGGGTACGATAATCAATTGATCGGTTGATTGTCAATCGATCAATTGATTATCAGGGCAGACGCCTCATCTAAGCGCGAGTTGGGCGAGTAGCGGCGCTTCTAAAGGAACCAGTGCTTTTCGTAGACCAGGGTGAAGGCGATCAGCAGTACGGGTACGATCCAGCCAGTGGCGGGCGGCACCTTGGCCGCCAACCGGTTGGGAACAATCAGCGCCACTGCCAACCCCGCCAGCGCGGCGGTGCCAATCCAGCCGTAATACATCATTGTCGGGCCGGATTCTTTTGCCGGCAAAGCTTCGATGCTCACCTTGTTGAGCATCGGGTAATAGCGGAACAGCTGCCAGCCGAAATTATAGGCCAGTACATAGACGAAGGCCGAAACCAGCGAGAAGACGGCGAAACGGGCATGCTGTGTCATTGGCCGAACCCCTTGATGTTATTCAGAATGTGGCCGACCAGAAATGCGTACCAGACGAAAAACGCGAGAATCGCGGTCATGTATTTCCGCGCAGCGGTATATTGCGCCGCCAACGGTGCGCGCCAGTACATCCAATAGGCCGGCAGCATGAACAGGCCGATAGCCATGAAATGCTCCTTGATCTCGAAGATACCGTTGGCCATTGGCAGGTTGAGATCCTCGAGCGCGGTGCGAATTTCCAGCCGGTAGGGTGCGTAGACGATGCCGCCCAGAATCGCGGTCAGGATATAAAGAACGACGATCGCATCGGTGTAATGCGCGCTCGGTACATTCGCGAACCTGCCGACGAAGGAATGCGGCACCGCCGGCTTTCGCCATGCGGCGAGCGTCTGGTGTGTAATTCCGCCCAGCAGCGCGACCGCCAGCAGCGCATGAATTATCAGAAGCGTGGTGATCATGGTTCCCTCATCCGCCGGGGCCTTCCGCGTGTCCCTGACTCCTAAGATGATAGCACGCTGAATTTCCCCAGGTCATTCGGGAAAATAATAGAGATTGCGTCGCTCCGTGTTGCCGTGGGCGCGACGACACCACATGATCATTCCTAAAGCATGCCGAAAGCCGCGATCGATGAGCAAAGCCTTTACTAAGGAAACAGACAGTGACGACGAGGACGATCTTCCTGACGATGGTCCGGTTTTGCCGGCTGGAACGAAGAATTATATGACCGCGGCCGGCTTCGAGGCGTTGCGGCGCGAGTATCGCGACCTGCTCCATGTCGAGCGGCCGAAGATCGTCGAGGTGGTGTCCTGGGCAGCCGGCAATGGCGACCGTTCGGAGAATGGCGACTATCTCTACGGCAAGAAAAGGCTGCGCGAGATCGACCGACGGGTCCGGTTCCTGTCGAAACGGCTGGAGATCGCCGAGGTGGTCGATCCCAAGCAGCGGACGAATTTCGATCAGATATTCTTCGGCGCCACCGTCACCTATGCGCGCGAGGACGATAGCGAGCATACGATCACCATCGTCGGCGTCGACGAAGCCGATGTCGACAAGGGGCAGGTCAGCTGGATTTCCCCGATCGCCCGCGCCTTGCTCAAGGCCCGCGTCGGCGACACGGTCGAAATTCGCACGCCCACCGGGCGGGAGACGATCGAGGTGGTGAAGATCGCGTACGAACGCTAACCTGTTGGCCGGGGAAGCATTCAGTCGGGGAAACGACATGGTCCGGCGTATCGTTACGGCCAATAACGCAGATGGACTATCCTATTTCGCCGCCGACGAGGTTATCGAGGACAGATACACGTGGTGGACCTTCGGCGACGCTCGGCTGGGACACAGCCCTGACGACGCGCCCGCCACCTTGTTGCCGACGACGGCGCCGGGAATCGAACCGGCACCCGGTGGCAGCAAATGCACCTTTTTCACCATCCAGCCATGGAAGATCAGGCAAACGGAGATCGCGGGAGGTGCTTTTCCGGGACTCGACCCCAGCGGCTTTCACCGGACAGCGACGCTCGATTACATCATGGTGGCCGAGGGCGAGGTGGCGCTACTGCTGGACACCGCCGAAACCATAGTTCGCGCCGGGGATATGGTGGTTCAGCGCAACACCAGCCATTCCTGGCGGGTTCTTGGCGACACGCCGGTGAAGCTCTGGGGCATCATGGTTTCGCTGGTTTAAAATGACCGAAAGCACTGCATCTTTATCAGGGGGAAAAATGGCTCGTCGCATCGTCACCGCAAACAACGCAGAAGGCCGGTCCTATTTCGTTTCTGACGAGGAAATCGACAATCCCTATCTGTGGGAAAGCTCGGCGGCCGATCCTCTTGGCGTCGATTCGGGGGGCGCCGAACCCGACGGCGCGCGAACTTACTTTCTGCCTTCGACCGCTCACTCGATCGACCCATCGCCCGGCGGGACCAAATGCGTGCGGTTCGCCATGGATCCCTGGGTGGTGATACAGCAGAACCAGTATCCCGGCCTCGACCCCGACGGCTTCCACCGCACCGCGTCCATCGACTACATCATGATCCTGAGCGGCGAGGTCGACCTGCTGCTCGACGAGGGCAGAACCACGGTCCGCGCCGGCGACCTGGTGGTTCAGCGCAATACCAACCATGCCTGGCATAATATGACGGATCAGCCGACCGAATTCTGGGGCGTGATGGTGTCGGTGCCGACCCAATGACCGACCGCCTCGCCAACCTCACCATTCTCGTTCCGGAGAGCCGGGAGCTCGATCTGTTTGCCGGGATGCTGGAGGGGGAGGGGGCGAAGACGTTGCGCTGTCCGCTGGTGACGATCCTCGACCTTGCCGATCCGGCGCCGGTCGAGGCCTGGCTGGGGCGGCTAGTCGCGGGCGCGTTCGACGATCTGATCTTGATGACCGGCGAGGGGCTGCGGCGGCTGATGGGTGTGGCCGGACGGGCCGGGATCAAGGACGAGGCGGTTGCTGCGATCGGCCGGCTGCGACCGATCATTCGCGGGCCGAAGCCAGCAAGGGCGCTGCGCGAGATCGCCCTGTCCCATGGAGTCGGCGCCGAGGCGCCCACTACCGACGGGGTGATTGCGACGCTGGCTAAGCTGGAACTTAAAGGCCATCGCGTAGGCGTTCAGCTTTATCCCGGCAATCCCAACGCGCCCTTGCTCGACGCGCTAAAAGCCGGGGGCGCGTCGGCCGATGCGATCGTGCCCTATCGCTACGCCTCGGATTCCGAAACCGCCGCGGTTGAGAGCGCAATCCTCGCGATGGCGGCGGGCGGAATCGATTTCATCGCCTTCACCAGCACGCCGCAGCTCGACCGCCTGGTCAAGGTGGCGGCGGAGCGGGGGCTCGAAGCGGAGCTGAAACAGGGGCTCGGCCGCACGCGCATCGCGGTGGCCGGCCCCGTAGTCGGCAAGTTGCTGGAAGATATGGGGCTGACGATCGCAGCCATGCCCGAAAGCAACTTCCATATGAAGCCGCTCGTGAATGAGATGATCCGCGCCGTCGGCGGGAGCAGCCCCAGAAGTTAGTTCAGCACGCTTAGTTCATCACGCTTAGTTCAGGCCGAGCAGCTCGACGTCGAAGATCAGCATGGCGTTCGGCGGGATCGCGCCGCCGGCGCCGCGCGCGCCATAGCCCAGTTCCGGCTTCAGGATCAGCGTGCGCTTGCCGCCGACCTTCATGCCTTTGACGCCCTGGTCCCAGCCGGCGATGACACGGCCTGCGCCTAAGGGGAACTTGAAGGGCTCGCCGCGATCGACCGAGCTGTCGAACTTCTTGCCCTTCTCGCGATTATTGTAGAGCCAGCCGGTGTAGTGCACCGTCGCTTGCTCGCCGCCCATGGCTTCGGCGCCTTCGCCGACGACGGTGTCAATATATTGAAGGCCAGTGGAGGTGGTGATGGTTTCGGACAAGATAGGTCTCCGTTCGGATATGTACCGGAACTTAGTGGCGGTGCTTTAGCAGGTCGGCTCACAACCCGGAAGAGCGGTCGATTTTCGGCATTGGGCAATAGGGCTAGGGGCTTCAGGCCGCCGAGCTGATGTCCGTCCGGCTGAAGTCGTTACCTTTGAACAATAAAGGTTCGCCGGTTGCCTTTGCCAGAGCATAGGAAAAACAGTCGCCGAAGTTCAGTCCCGCTTTATGCCGCCCTTTGCCGTAGTCAAGAAACGCCTGTCGCGCCAGGTGACCATGCTCGACCGTCACGGGCTCGATGATGATACCGGTGCGTCGGAACAACGTATCGACCTGGCGGCCGGCCTCGGGACCTAACTGGCTTTCTATCACCATCGACAGCTCGACAAAGCTTGCCACACTGATGCGGCAGGAATCGGCATCATAGATAGATTGCGCGAACCGTGCTCGTTCCGGTTCGCCATAAAGGATGGCGATCAAAGCCGAAGTATCGAGGATCATTTCGGCAGGCCGTGTTCGTCGTACAGAAGCTCGCCGTGGTCGAGGTACGGTCCTTTGATATGGGCGGAGACGCGATCCGCGATTGCCAGAATTTCATCGATGCCGGCTCTGCCTTTGCGCTGTTCGAGCCTGGCGTAGCGTTCGCGAAGAGCTTGCGTAACCGCATAGGTTAGAGTCTCGCCAGTCTCATCGGCGATGGCTTGTGCAAGCCGATGAGCCTCAGGGTTCTTGACATTCAAACTCATAGCCAAGCTCATTTCTGTAAGTACGCTTGAATTTCTACCATTCTACCAAAATGGCGAGCTCGTTGGAAGCGACGTGCCGGCGGACCGAAAGTGTGTCAGTTCTTCGGCGCGGGTCCCGCAGGGGTCAGCGGAATGGCTGTCGGGGCCGCCGGGGCGCCGGCCGTTGGGACGGGCGCGGTCGCCGGCGCGTCCTTCAAAAGGTTCAGATCGATGGGCAGGGTGCGGATGCGCTTGCCGGTCGCGGCGAAGATCGCATTACACAGGGCAGGGGCGATCACCGGCACGGCGGGATCACCGGCGCCGGTCGGCGGATGGCCGCTGGGAACGACGTGAATATGCATCTCGGGCGTGATGACGGCCCGGGCGACCGGATAATCGTCGAAATTGCGCTGTTCGACCGCGCCGTTCTTGACGGTGACCTCGCCGTAAAGGGCGAAGCCAAGCCCATACATGATGGAATCTTCCATAAGCGCCTTGACCCGGTCAGGATTGATGACCTGACCGCAATCGATGACCAGATCGATACGCGGGATCGAGATTTGCCCGTTCTCGGCCACGGTCACGACGATGATCGCCGCCGCATAGCTCAGGAAGCTGCGATGCACGGCAAGGCCGCGGCCCTGGCGCGGTAGCAGTGGGTCGCCCCAGCTCGCGCGGTCCATGGCGAATTGCAGTACGTTCTGCAGGCGTCCAACATCGAGCGGATAATCCTCGATCAGCGCGCTGTAGTTGGGGTAATCGACTCCCAGCGCCTTCATGTCGATTTTCTTAGGACCGGCATAATAGGTGAACAGGAAATTGGCCGGGTCCTTTCCGGCGGCGCTCGCCAGCTCGTCGATGAACGAACACATGGCAAAGGTATGCGCCATGTTCAGGCCGCCGCGTCCGGGCCCCAACCGCATATGCGCCGGCGCGGCCCCGACCTCGCAGCGCAGGTTCGGGATGGCATAGGGCATATCGACGAAGCCCTGGCCGAGCTGCGCGGCGTCGGGCAGGACCTGGTCGGCATGAAATGTCGAGGCCAGCGACGGGAATACGGTGCGATGCCGCCAGGCGATGGGCACCCCGTTCTTGTCCAGCCCGCCATCTAGACGCTGGAAGCAGATCGGCTGGTAATAGCCGTGCTTGATATCGTCCTCGCGGGTCCAGACGACCTTGATGCGCCCGTTCGTCGCTTTCGCCAGCCAACCGGCCTCGCAGATATAATCGTGCAGCGCCTTGCGGCCGAACCCATTCCCCAGGAAGGTCGGCCGGACGACGATGTCCGCTTCCTTGAGGTCGAGATACTGCGCCAGCACGGCACGCGCGGTTTGAGGGCTTTGCGTCGGCGCCATGACGATCAGCTTGCTGTTCTCGAACGCAGCGACCGCGACCGGCGGCTCCATGGTCGCGTGCGTCTGATAGGGAACGAAATATTCTCCGACCACACGGATGGCCGCGCCGGCATAGGCGCTTTCGAAATTGCCCAGCGTGCGGACGGACTTACCGGTTCGTCTCGCCGTCGCCTGCATCTCGGCGCGGTAGGCGGTGGTGTCGTGGGATGCGTTCGACCCCAGGTCCCATTCGATTTTCAGCTTCTTGCGGCCTTGAAATGCCGCCCAGCTATTGGACGCGATCACGGCGATGCCGCCCAGCGGAAGATGGCCGCTCGGCGCGGGATTGGCCGGAATCTCTATAACCTTCTCGACGCCTCTGACAGCCATCGCCCCAGCCGGATCGAAGTTTTTGACCTTACCGCCATAGACCGGGCAGCGTTCGATCGAGGCGTATTTGATCCCCGGCAAAGTGACATCGGCGCCGAAAGGCGTCTTGCCCTTGAGCATCGCCCCCATATCGATGCTGGGGATGGCGTGCCCGATATACCGCCGCGAACTGGAATCCCGCAGCCGCAGCTTGTCCGGGTTGGGGACGGGCAGGTTCATTGCCGTCTTGACCAGCTGCGCATAGGGCAGGACGCGCGCTGTCGGCACGTGGATCACCTCGTGATCGACCGCGCGGCAGTCCGCAATCAGCGCGCGCCAGGTCTGCGCGGCGGCGGCCTCAAGCATCTGCCGCACCGAAGCGGCGGCAAGCCGGAGCGGCCTTTCCATGATCAAAATGCTGCGCGACGCGTCGGTGATCTGGTCGCCATATTTGGCATCCCCATCCGATTGGCGAACGACGATCCTAGGCCAGGCCGCTGCCAACTCGTCCGCCATGATCATCGCGAAAGTCGTGCGGATTCCCTGCCCCATTTCCGGGCGGCTGACCGTGAGCGTCACCTGCCCGGTGGGATCCATCGCCACGAAGACATTGGGGGAAAGCTGTCCGGGTTCAAATCCGGCGCGCAGCGGCCTGGCCGGCTCTTCGATCGCCGAAGCCCTGTCCGTCGCGGAGAAATACACACCCAGAACCAGACCCGACCCCCCACCGATGGCCTTGAGAAGTTTGCGCCGTGATAGATTGACGATACGGGTCAACGTTGCGCCCCGGCCGCCTGCTTGACCGCTGCCACGATACGTTCATAGGCGCCGCAACGGCAGATATTGCCCGACATCGCCTGGACGATTTCATCGTCCTCGGGATCGCTCCGCAGCTTGATGAAGGAGGCGGCCTGCATGATCTGTCCAGGCATGCAAAATCCGCATGCAGGTACTTTCAACTGCGCAAAGGCGCGAATGACGGGGTGGGTGTCGGGGAGGCCTTCTATCGTCGTTACGTCGTGCCCGACGGCATCGCCGAGTATGACTTTGCAGGCCCGCGCGGCCTTGCCGCCAATATGCACCGTACAGGCGCCGCATTCGCCGATCCCGCAGCCATATTTGGTTCCTGTCAGGCCAGCGATGTCGCGGATAACCCATAGCAGCGGCATGCTTTGTTCGGCGTCGACGGGATGCTCTTTGCCGTTGATGTTCAGCGCGGGCATTTGCGCCTTTCCTAAGCTTCTAAGGTCTTGTCATCCGGGTCACCGATCCGGCCCAATTCCAGCCGCGCAATTTACTTACGCCTGGAGCGATCTTAAATACCATCAATCGTCGTTAAGTTCATTTTAGCAGATTAGCAGCATCGGCCCGCGCCTTTGCCCTCGTAACGCCTGGACGTGCGCTCAGCCACGAATTCGGCCTTGGTCATCACTGGTTGCCCAGGGTGGCGCGTCCGAACATGCGTCACGTAACGCCCGTAATCGGGCAGCCCAACCATCAGATGTACGGTTTCGCGGACCCGACGCCAGAACAAAGCCAAGTCGCCCGGTTTTATGATCTCACGTCCCGTTTTGTTAGCTTCACGCATGGCCGATCTCGATCCCTTCTAGCCCGATGTCCCGCGATGTGCTGTGAGGGTTTTTCAGCGCCCGCACGAGCACCGCCGTCCCGCTGACGGCGGTGCTCACCACGATCGCCATGAAGATCGCGCATAATACGGCATCGATACGATCATTGATGACGATTCGGCTCATCTGCGCCATACTGTTCGCCGGCGACAGAATCTGTCCGGCCGCCGCCGCGTCGGCGAACTTGCGCGCATGAGACAGGAAACCGATGGCCGGGTTAGGGTGGAACAGCTTTTGCCAACCGGCCGTCAGCGTGCAGACCAGTAGCCACGCCGTCGGCGCCGCCGTCACCCAGGCGTAACGCTCCCGCTTCATCTTGCACAAGACGACGGTCGCCAGGGTCAGCGCAAGCGCGGCCAGCATCTGGTTGGCGATGCCGAACAGCGGCCACAGCGTGTTGATGCCGCCCAGCGGATCGACCACGCCCTGGTAGAGAATCGTGCCCCAGCCCGCGACGGTGACCGCCGTCGCCAGGATATTCGCGCCCCAATGACCGGTGTTGCGGAAGGCGGGAACCACTATGCCGAACAGATCCTGGATCATGAAGCGGGCGACGCGCGTGCCGGCATCGATCGTCGTCAGGATGAACAAAGCCTCGAACAGGATGCCGAAATGATACCAATAGGACAGCATGCCCCGGCCGCCGATGGCGCCCGCCAATATATGCGCCATGCCGACCGCGAAGGTCGGCGCGCCGCCCGAGCGCGACAGTAAGGTCGTCTCGCCCACGTCATGCGCGGTCTGGCTCAGCATATCGCCGCCGATGGCGAAGCCCCAGCCTGAGATCACCTGGGCCGCGTGCTCGGCCGTGGTCCCGATTAGCGCGGCCGGGCTGTTCATCGCGAAATAAAGCCCGGGATCGATGACGCTGGCGGCGATGAGCGCCATCACCGCGACCGCCGATTCCATCAGCATCCCGCCATAGCCGATGAAACGGGCCTGCGCCTCGTTCTCCAGCATTTTGGGCGTGGTGCCCGAACAGACCAGCGCGTGAAAGCCCGACACCGCACCGCAGGCGATGGTGATGAACAGGAACGGGAACAGATTGCCGGAGAAGACCGGGCCGGTGCCGTCGATGAAGCGCGTCACCGCCGGCATCTGGAGGTTTGGCATGATGACGACGATGCCGATCGCCAGCGCCACGATCGTGCCGATCTTGAGGAAGGTCGACAGGTAATCGCGTGGCGCGAGGATCAGCCACACCGGCAGAACGGCGGCGACGAAGCCATATCCCATTAGCATCAGCGCCAGCGTTTCACCCTTGAAGGTGAACAGCGCGGCGAGTTCGGGCGTTTCGGCGACAGTGCGGCCATAGGCGATGGCGGCGAACAGCAGAACCAGCCCGATCAGCGAGATCTCGCCCACCCGCCCAGGCCGCAGGAAACGACCATACACACCCATGATGGCGGCGATCGGGATGGTTGCGAAGACGGTGAAGGCGCCCCACGGGCTGCCCGCCAGCGCCTTGACCACCACAAGCCCCAGCACTGCGAGCAGGATCACCATGATCATGGCAATGCCGATGGAGGCGACCAGGCCTGCCCAGGGCCCCATTTCCATGCGGATGATATCGCCCAGCGACCGGCCGTCCCGGCGCGTGGACAAGGTCAGCATCACGAAATCCTGCACCGCCCCGGCGAAGACGACCCCGGCTAAAATCCACAATGTGCCGGGCAGATAGCCCATCTGCGCCGCCAGCACCGGGCCAACCAGCGGTCCCGCGCCGGCGATTGCCGCGAAATGATGACCGAACAGGACGAAGCGGTTGGTCGGCACATAGTCCAGCCCGTCCTCATGTCGCACGGCCGGTGTGATCCGCGCCCGGTCGAGCCGCAGGATACGGGCGGCGATGAATTTGCTGTAGAAGCGATAGGCGATGGCATAGGTCGACAAGGCGGCAGCCACCATCCAGGCGGCATTGACCGGTTCCCTCCTGTTGACGGCTAGGACCGTCAGCGCAGCCGCCCCAAGGATCGCCACCACTACCCAGCCCGCTTTTTCCAAGATAGCCAACGTTTCCCCCACCTTATTGCCTGAGGTCTATTACCGGATTTGTTACACCCCGTCATCGCGCGATGCGATCTTTCGCTACGTTCGATTCCATCCGGGCACGAATTGCTTTAGGTTCTTCCGATGCGTGAAATCGGATCAGGTCTTTGGCAGGCGACGGTGCGGCTGGGCGATAGCCCGGTCGAGCCTTTTGCCGATTTTTTGGAGCGTGACTCGGTTGGGGTCTCCATATTCGAAACACAGGATACGGAAAGCGGGGCGGTCGGCTGGGCGGTTACCGCGCTCTATCGCTCGCCGCCTGATGCCGGTGCGCTGGGCGGCGGGCTGGCGCTGATCGCCGCCGCCAATGGTCTGCCGGAACCCACTTTAAAAGTCGCACCGCTGCCGCCCGCCGATTGGCTGGCCGACGCCTATGCCGGCTTTCCGGCCCGGCACATCGACCGCTTCTTCGTCCATGGTTCGCATGTGGCGCCGCCATCCGGCGGGGTTATCCCGCTCCATATCGATGCCGCGACCGCTTTCGGTTCGGGCGAGCATGCGACCACGGAAGGATGCCTGCTGGCGATCTCCGATCTGCGCCGGAGCGGCAAGACCATCGGGCGCGCCCTCGACATGGGCACTGGCTCCGGCATCCTGGCCATCGCGGTCGCGAAGCTGTTCCCCACGGCGCGGCTCTCAGCGGTCGATATCGACGCGGAATCGGCACGGGTCGCCAATTTGAATGCCGAGTTGAATGGAGTGAAAGCGCGTGTTCGCGCGGTGCAGGGGAATGGCTATCTGAGCTCCCTTGCGGCGCGCGGTCCGCGTTTCGATGTGATTATCGCGAACATATTGGCGCGGCCGCTGATCCGAATGGCGCCTTCGCTGCATGATCGACTCGTGCCCGGCGGCATCGCCATCCTATCCGGGCTGCTGCGGCGGCAGGAGGCGGCGGTGCTGGGTGCTCATAAGGCTGTGGGCCTGCGGCTGGTGGGCCGCAAGCCGATCGGTGAATGGACGACATTGATATTGAGGCGACCATGACAAATCCTGTCCCCCTGAATGCTTCACTCGCCGAACGCCTGGCCGCTTTGCGCGCGCTGATGGGTGCGCGTGCCCTCGACGCCGTGCTGGTGCCGCGCGGGGACGAGCATCTCGGCGAATATGTGCCGCCTTCCGCCGAGCGGCTGGCCTGGCTGACGGGTTTCACCGGCTCTGCCGGCCTGGCGGTGATTTTAAAGGATAGCGCCGCCCTATTTGTCGATGGGCGCTATACGCTGCAGGCGGCTCAGCAGGCTCCCACGCAGCTCTATGAAATTCACTCCCTGACGACCGAGCCTTATGCGGCCTGGCTGCGGGCGCTGCTCGGGAAGAACCGGCGCGTTGGTTACGACCCCTGGCTGCATTCCGCCGCCGCTATCCAATCGCTGAAGACCGAGCTTGCCGCCGGCGGCATCGAGGCGGTCGCGCTTTCCGCCAACCCCATCGACGCAATTTGGGCCGATCGGCCGGCCCCACCGACGGCGCCGATCGTGCCGCATCCCTTGGCCTATGCCGGGGTAGATTCCGCCGAGAAGCGCGACCGGATCGGCCGTGAGCTCGCGGCGTCGGGCGTCGGCGCCACGGTGCTGACCCAGCCCGATTCGATCGCCTGGCTGCTGAACATCCGCGGCGGCGACGTGCCCAACGCGCCCCTGCCGCTCAGTTTCGCCATATTGATGGCTGACGGCCATGTCGCTTTGTTCGTCGATGAGCGCAAGTTGAGCCCCGAAACGCGGGCGCATCTCGGCAATGCCGTCACGACCGCTGCACCCGACCTGTTCGGCCCGACCCTGGATCGCCTCGCCAAGATGGAGAAGGCAGTCCGCTTCGACCCGCAAAACACTCCGGCCTGGGTGGCGGACCGCCTGAACGCCGCTGGCGCGAAGCTGTCGCCGGGGCTCGACCCGTGCCAGTTGCCCAAGGCGATCAAGAACGAGGCCGAGATCGAGGGCGCGCGCGAAGCGCATCGGCGCGACGGCGCGGCCTTGGTCAAGTTCTTTACGTGGCTGGACCATGCGATGGAGACAGCGCCGCCGACCGAGATCACCGCGGCCGAGCGGCTGGCCGAATTCCGGGCGCAGCAGGAGCTGTTCATGGGGCCGAGCTTCGATACCATCTCCGGCGCGGCGGAGCATGGCGCCGTGGTGCATTACCGGGCGATGCCGGACTCGGACAAGCAGCTGGCGCCCGGCATGATGTATCTACTCGATAGTGGCGGCCAGTATCTCGACGCTACCACGGACGTCACCCGCACAATGGCGCTGGGCGAGCCGACGCGGGACATGTGCCATCATTTCACCCTGGTGTTGAAGGGCCATATCGCGCTGGGTAAGGCGCGCTTCCCGTCAGGCACCAGCGGCGGGCAACTCGACGCGCTGGCCCGCGCTCCGCTATGGGACGCGGGCGTGGATTACGACCACGGCACCGGTCACGGCGTCGGCAGCTATCTGTCCGTGCATGAAGGGCCGCAGCGCATCTTCAAGAACGGCGCCGCGCCACTCGAGCCCGGCATGATCGTCTCGAACGAGCCCGGCTATTACCGCACCGGCGAATATGGCATCCGCATCGAAAATCTGGTGCTGGTGAAGACGGCCGAGATACCGGAGGCCGAACGCCAGATGCTGGAGTTCGAGACCCTGACCCTGGCCCCGATCGATCGCGATCTGATCGACGTCGCTATGCTGACCGCGCCGGAGCGGGCATGGATCAACGATTACCACGCGCGGGTCTATGCGACCTTGGCGGAGCGGCTGAACGAGACTGAGCGCGAGTGGCTGGCAGAGGCTGTAGCCGCACTGTGAGGGGCGCATTCATATTTGCGTGTTGAACCTCGGGCGAGGCATCGTTTGAATTATGACAACGCTGATGAAGCCCGTTCTCCTATTCCTGCTCACCCTCTGTGTCACTCCGGCCGCATCGGCAGCCGACATTAACGGCGCATGGAAAATCCATGGCAGCGTGTTCTTCAACGCGGTGGATACGATTTGCCATTTCAAAGCCGGTGAGGGCGGCGGCACTGAGGCGACTTGCGAGAATAAGGGTATGCCGGGCGCGTTCACTCCGGCAGCGGTCACCGACAAGACCGTGGCCTGGAACTGGGACGCTGGACCGGCAGTGCTCAGCTTCCAGGCGGCCTTCACCTCGGACACGGCCATGAAGGGCGAGATCAAGGTGCGGGGCTTCACAGGCAGTTTTACCGCGACGAGGCAGTAGCGAAACCCCATGCGGCCGCATTTATACGTAATTCTAAGTAAAATTTTAAATGCTTGGGAAATTGTCCGCGACGCATCATAAACTCAAACGTATAAGCGTTCGCGTTCGTCGAACCGGCTTCTGACGCTCTTATTCTGGATGAATGCGTGGCTTCGTGCGACAGAAACTCCCAGCCGGCGCTGGCGCTGCGGATCGGGATGATTTCTTACTTATCGCTTTATCCCTTCGCATTTCACGTAGTTCCGGGCGGCGTCGGCCCCTTGCGGATGCTGCTCTATAAATGGGGTAAGACGCGGGAACGCGGCGATTTCCGTTCGAACATATTATTCTATATGCCGTTCGGCTTCGTCGGCATGGTTTCGGTTGGCAAGAGGGCTAGCATCGGGCGGCTCGCGGTCACTGTCGCTATCGGCGGCGCCCTCAGTTTCCCCATGGAATCGCAGCAATATTACGATGCCGGTCGCGACCGCGAGGCCACCGATGTTGATGCGAACACGCTGGGAACGATCGTCGGCACCGCCATCGGCTGGGTGTTCGGGCGGGATTTCCGCTGGCCGTTGCTGCGTGAGCTTTCGGCCAATCGCATTCCGGCGCTGCTGTTATGGGCCTGGGTCGGCTATCGGCTGTATCCATGCGGGCTGACGATCAATTTGCATAGATACTGGGACGCGCTGAAGCCGCTCGTGCTTTACCCGCAGACGTCACCCTATCGCTATTCCGGGAGACCGCCGTCTGGCTCACTCTCGCCGTATTGATCGAAAGATTGCCGGCCCGCCGCTGTCGGCGGCCATATTCCGGCGCTTCGCCGGCTTCATCCTGCTCCAGGCATCCCTATTATTGCGACCTGGATCAGCATCTCGCAAATTCTGGGGATGGTGCTGGCCTATGGCCAGTGGCGTGTTGAGGCGCTGGCCGCGCGTGCCGATCGTTGCCGCGGCCATTTTGCTCTGCGCTTTTGTCACCGTGTTCCGGCTCGAGCGTTTCGAACTCGCCGACTTCGGGGGACATTACGGCTAGATGCCGTTCCTGAGCTTTATGAAGGGCTCGATCGATCGCCCGGTTTGGGTGTCGCAACGATCTGGGATCGCCGCCCCGCTTCGCGATAGGACGTGGTGGGCCGCTTTCACATCGGCTCATCCCTGTCTCAGCCGATAACGCGGCTGAATAGTCGCCTGTCGCAGCCGTCCCGCATTAGACAGGTCCTTCGTGACGGACAGCCTGCGTTTGTCAGGCAGCCAGCCGATCGTTCAGCCCCAGTAGAGCCGCCGCGTTGCCGCCGAGTACTTGGGCTGCGCGCTGGGGTCCGAGCTGGCCGCGGAGCGAGGAGACGAGGTCCCGCGTTCGGCCGCTCGTTCCCTCGGGATGTGGATAATCCGACGACCACAGGACATGATCCGCGCCGATATAGTCGATTTGCTCCAGCCCGCGCGGATCGTCCATGAAGGTGGCCCAGCATTGCCCGAACCAGTATTCGCTGGGTGGGCGGGGCAGGCGCGGATTGAGATAATCGGCGAACGTATCGTGGATCCGGTCGGCATGTTCGAGCGCAGACGGGATCCAGCTGATGCCGCCCTCCGCGAACAGCAGGCGGACGGCGGGATGGCGCTCCAATAATCCGGTGAAAACGAAATGGGCCCAAACGTTGCGGAAGGGCTGGCTGGTGCGGGTGAGGAAGGTGCCAAGCCCGCCTGGCCCGTTATCTTCCGGCGTCTCGCTGGTATGGAAGGCGGTGACGAGGCCGCTCTCCTCGATCGCCGACCAAAGCGGCGACATCTCCGGCGCGGTATAGCTGGTGCCTCTGAGCGCCCCCGGCATCATGAACAACCCGAATCCCAGCGATTTCAGGTGGGCCAGATAATCGGCGCAGGCCTCCGGCTGATAGACGGTCGGCAATATGGCAACGCCCTGAAGTCTGCCGCTGGATTTCGCGCAGAAATCTGACAGCCATTCATTGTAGGCATTGATGCAGCGTGTGCGGAGCGCGGGGTCTTTGATGGCGTACATGCCCATGGCCCGCTGCGGGAACAGGATCGAGACGTCGATTCCTTCTGAATCCATCACGGCGAGGCGGCCGGCAAGGTCGCCGACCCCGGGCTGGGCGTCCGAATAGGCGATCAGTTCGGGAAATAGGAGGAATACGGGCATGCTTTGCCCGTCGACGACCAGGGCGCCGCCTTCCAGCCTGGGCGCAAGGTCCCGGTCGGCCGCCGGCAGCGACGCCGGAAGCAGATCGCTCCAGAATTCGGGCGGTTCAACCAGATGTTCGTCCGCCGATATGACGATACTCATGCGTTCCTCCCTGTCTCGCGGGTATTTTATTATGCAGGGCCGAAGAGCGAAGCGTATTCCGCCATCTACCGATACCCCGCCATGCCGATTATTCCGAAATCCGGCTTCCTGTGGAAATTGTTTCTTTGTAGTAATCTGCGCAACGGCGTTGAGACCGCGGATCGGCGCAATACGCTTCGCACTTCCCACGCTGCCGAGATCAGCTTAATGGGGATGCGCCCCTGGTCGATCTCGATGAGGATATGGTTCATTTCAAACTCCAGCCAAACCGTCGATGATCGGGCAATCGGGGCGATTATCGCCATCGCAGCCTTCGGCAAGGTGTCGAAGCGTGCCGCGCATGCTCTTCAATGCAGCGATGCGGGAATCGAGTTCCGCGATATGGGCCAATACCAGCGCCTTCACGTCGGCGCTGTTGCGTCCATCATCGTCCCAGAGTGACAGCAGGCGGCGTATCTCATCCAGTGAAAACCCCAATGTCCGCGCCCGCTTGATGAATTCCAGGCGGTTGATGTCGCCGTCGTCATAGGTACGGTAATTGCCTGCGGTCCGGCCGACCTTTGAGATCAGGCCGATCGCTTCATAATAGCGGATCATCTTGACGGAGATGCCGGAGCGGCTCGCCGCGCCACCGATATTAAGCGCGGTTGCGGCAGGCTTTGGCCGTTCTTTCGAAACGTGGGTTGCGATTCTCACGATGCCCTCGTCGTCATGGCAACTTCATCAACCCTCCAGCCATAGGAGGGTCGAGAGCTGTTCACGGTCACCGGGGCGTGGCCCGGCCTTCATACATATAGGTCATCGGCCTGGGGCCCGGCAGGTATTCGTTATGAAGCGTCGAGATCGTGAAGCCGGAATCGCCGATCAGCGCATCGATCTTGCGGTTCAGATGACAGCCGCCGGTGAAATGCTTCCAGACGGGGGTCAGCCCGTCCTGCCAGCGCACGACGCCTGGATCGGGCGCGCGGCCATGCTCGACGAACAGCAACTGCCCGCCGGGTTTCAGCACCCGCCGCATTTCGCCCAACGCCCTGGCGGCGCCGGGAATGGTGCAGAGCGTCCAGGTTGTGACGACCGTATCGATGCTGCCGTCATCAAGCGGCAGTGCCTCGCTCGATCCTTCGATCAGCTCGACCTGCAGGGTCGGCGGGGGCAGGGCGGCGCGGCGCCGGGCGGCCATCGCAAGCAATTCGGGCGATGGATCGATCCCGATCACCGCGCTGACGTTCGGGCCGTAAAAGGGCAGATTCAGCCCTGGGCCGATGCCGATCTCAAGGATCCTGCCCTCAGCGGCCTGCCCGACACGCTGCCGGAACGGTACCATCGCCGCCTGCTGCATGGCAGCTTCAAGGATGCGAGGCAAGATGACCCGTGAATAGAATCCTATGGCCGGCTCCCACTTATTCCGTCTGGCTGCGGCCAAATCCCATTTCCTGGGCGGGAGCCCTATCGTCCGGCCAGATGCCTGCCGATTAGGCCAGCCCCGTCGCTGTGCCCTGCAAACCCGAGGACACATTATAAGCATCTGCGAGAAAGATGAACATAAGCGCGTGCACCACATACATACGCGTCTGGAACTGCCGAAGCATGTGCTCCGACAGCATTACCAAGGGCCGAATTTTTATGAACAGCATCACGCAACCTGGTCCGAGCACCAGCGCGCCGACAATATCGCTCGGATATTGGTAACCCACAGCGGCCTGAGGACGCCGACGGTCACGAAGGCCAGGAGAAGGCAATCACTCCAGCAAGACGGTTGTTCAGAAGGATTATGGTGTAAAGCGAACGATACAAAGTCAACGTATCGCCTGGAAACGATCACAGGCGTTCCCATTTTTGGTCGAGAGCGGTCGGATCGATGATCCGTAAACTGAGCGTGGAATCTAAGTGTGGGCGTATGTGGATCGTTATGTGATGCTGCAACCATACCGACAGCACAGTAGCGACACAGGTCGCAAGTAAACCAACCAGCATTCGTCCGGGCCGTTCGACGGAGTCGGATAAGAACGACAAGATAATAAGAAAGAAAAACCGGGAATCCCCGGGCCGATTTGCCTAAAAGGCGCTCACGGCGTCGAACCTTCGGAGGCGGGCCGAACTCCAGAGATGACTGTTTAAAGTCCGCTGCAAATAAACGCCAAAAGCTCCGCCGCTGGCGGAGCTTTTATAGGACGCGGTATCGAAAGGCCGAAGAGATTCGGCCGCGAAGACTCAGAAGCCTTCGCGATCCATCCGCTTACGCAGAAGCTTGCGGGCGCGGCGAACGGCCTCGGCCTGCTCCCGGGCGCGCTTTTCCGACGGCTTCTCATAGCTGCGGCGAAGCTTCATCTCGCGGAAAATGCCTTCGCGCTGCATCTTCTTCTTGAGCGCGCGCAGCGCTTGATCGACATTGTTGTCGCGGACCAGAACGTGGACGATGGGTCCTACTCCCGTTGGTGGGCGCTGTTCCTCGGCAAGAGGATTGAAATGCGCCGGTTGTTGACGAACTAATGGGTTGACGAATTAAGCTCAGTAATCTGCAGGTTGACCACCTGTAAATTGGATGCGCGTTCTACCACTACAAGTCTGAATTTGAAAGGCCTCGCGGAAATGTCTCTTCTATCTGTCCTGCGGATGGGTGATCCGGTCCTGCGCGGCATCGCCGCCCCGGTTGTCGACCCGACCGATTCTGCGATCGGCGCGCTGGCCGAATCGATGATGGAAACCATGATCGATGCGCCTGGTGTCGGGTTGGCCGCGCCGCAAATCGGCCATTCGCTGCGCATGATCGTCATGCGCCTTATCTCCGACCGCAGCGGAGTGGACGAACCGCCGCGCATGATCGCGCTGATTAATCCGGAGCTTGAGGCGATAGGAACCGAGATCGAATTCGGCTGGGAAGGGTGCCTGTCAGTGCCCGAATTAAGAGGTGTCGTGCCGCGCTATGCGCGAATCACCTATCGCGGCTGGCTGCCCGACGGTACCCGAGTCGAGAGTGAGGCCGAGGGTTTCCAGGCACGAATCCTGCAGCATGAGGTCGATCACCTGGACGGCATCCTCTATCTCGACCGGATGCGCGACTTCGCGACCTTGGGCTATGGGCCGGAAATCCAGGCCGCGGCCGAGGCCGCGCAGCGCTCGGATGATGCCCTGTGAGCGACGCGAATGCCCGGGAGCAGTTGAAGGACGCGATCCTGTTGGCGGCCTTGCCGCATGTCGCCTTCGACGGCTGGTCGATGGTGGCGCTGGGGGCCGGGGCCACCGATCTGGGGCTGGCCAAGCAGGATCTGCTGCATGCCTTTCCGAACGGCGTTGCGGACGCGATCGCCCATTGGTCGGATTGGGCGGACCATCAGGCGGTGCAGGCTATGGCCGCAGCCGACATCGCACATCTGAAAACTCATCAGCGCGTGGCGATGGGCGTCTGGGCGCGGCTTCAGGCGCTGGGACGCTGGCGCGACGCGGCACGCAAGGCGACGGCGTGGCTGGCAGCACCGCGCCATGCAGCCCTCGCGAGCCGGCTCGCCTACCGGACCTGCGACGCAATCTGGCGCGCAGCGGGCGATGTCTCGACCGATTTCAATTTTTATACCAAGCGCGCGCTGCTGGCCGGGGTGGTGCTTTCCACCACCCTTTATTGGCTGCAGGATTCGAGCGAGGGCTATCAGGCCAGTTCAGCCTTCCTCGACCGCCGCATCGCCGACGTACTGCGGATCGGCGGCCGCATCGGCAAGGCCCGCGCCGCGCTGGAGCGATTCGACCCCCTGGCGCTGCTCCACCGCTTCCACCCGACGGCGTAAGCATTCGGCGCATTGCAATCGTCGGAGCGGGGGATTATATCAGCCGCCTTGCTCGGCCCTAGTCCCCATCGTCTAGAGGCCCAGGACATCGCCCTCTCACGGCGGTAACGGGGGTTCGAATCCCCCTGGGGACGCCATTGATTTCGTTGGGTTTTTCCCAATCGATTCAGCGATTTCGCCGTATAAGAGCGGTAACATCAGCGTAACTCCCTGTCAGCATTCAAGTTTTTTTGCGGTCAATTGGTCCAATTGACCTCACTACATCTAGGGTCGCGATCTGAGCGGAGGACGACAACGAGGGACGATTCAGAAGCTTTTGAGCATTGGATAGCGCTTTTGATCGTAGTGGAGTGCCGTACCAACGTACGAACGGAAGGTGATCGCTGCTTGGCTACCGCATGCACGAGATTTTTAACCCAAATGACCGCTGTCGCTGATCCCGCTGGCTTTGGGAGGCTCGGTTTTCTTCGGTTTTGGGCGGCGCACCAGAAAAGATGAAAGTAGGAACTGGCAGATCGACGTGCAACGCCGGCGTCGATGCCAAGGCTGATGATCAAACAACACTAGTGTCAAAATCATACACTTGATACCCGATAGCGATCAGTAGGGATCGGCCGGGTTGGGTGGCTTTCTGCCGGTCCGCTTATGGGCCGCAATGCGCGGGACCGGACATTCAGTTCACGGCCGGGTCGAGCCGATTCCGGATTGGCAGCTTCTCGGGACGGATACCGGGAAAAGCGGACGCTGCAACTGGGCGCCTATGAGGCAGCTTACGCCCCATGCACGGTCACTCGATGCGACCTGCTGAGATCCTGAAAGCTGACGTTGTCGGCTTGGCGCCGCGTGGGCCACACCTGCCATTCCGCCGGTCATGGCCGGATTCGCGGCTGGGCCCGTCGTGCCATGGATGAACGATACCCCATGCTTCCAAGAAGCAACGCTGCCTTAGTCGATCCACGCTGCATTCCCCAATCAAGCAAATCTGCGCGAGACGAGGTTACTGCGGTATTCAGAGGAAAATGTCACTACCGTATGAATGAACCACATTGCCTGGACTCGCTCTCCAAAGTCACTGGAAACATTATCAATTTTTGCTGAAATGGAATAATCCGTAATAGTGAAAGTTGCCATTCGCGACATCGTGTTAAGCTGAGATTTCACTTTTGACTTTGAAGTCGCCACTCATTCTTTCTGCAGAACGTTTATATCGGCGAGGAGAAAAGGATGACCCGGAAGCATTACCACAAAATCATGTTTGCCAGCTTCCTGGGAATCGCCGTGGTTATCTTCACGACCTTAGGGTCTGAGGCCATCGCCGAGAGCCCTACCGGTAATCCGACCGACAACCCTTGGCAGACGCTCATCAACCAGCCGCCATTCGATCCCGGGTCGATGGTGCTGCTGACAGATGGCACCGTCATGGTCCAGAACTTGAGTTCGAACACTAACGGCGGAGCCGATTGGTGGAAGCTGAAACCGGATATCAATGGGAGCTATGTTAACGGCACGTGGTCCCAAATTGCCTCCATGCCAGCCGGGTACAATCCTCTGTACTACGCCTCCGCAGTTCTTCCGTCCGGGCAAGTCATATTCGAAGGTGGCGAATACGACCTGAATACGCAGGCATACGTCTGGATGGGACGCGGAGCAATCTACGATCCGCTTTCAGATATTTGGACATCGGTGGCGCCGCCGCCCGGCATGGACACGTCATATTACTCGATCGGCGATGCCGAGGGGATTGTCCTCGCGAATGGGCAATTCATGCTTAGCCCCGTCTATATTCCTCCTTCCGGTCCGCAGCAGATACTGAACGCGACGAATTTGACTTGGACCGCTTCGGGGAGGGAAAAGGCGGACGGGCAAAACGACGAGGAGAGTCAAGTCCTCTTGCCGAACGGAGACGTGCTGACGGTTGATATCTCCGACCGGGCGGGACCCCGAAATTCGGAAATCTATGACCCAAACACCGGCGCATGGACGAGTGCTGGCGACACTAAGGTTCAGCTGACTGGATCAGGAGAAATGGGTCCGCTGTTGTTGCGTCCAGACGGAACGGTTTTCGCAGTGGGAGCGACAGGGCACAGTGCCATCTACATGACACAGTCACGGATGTGGATGCCAGGACCGGACTTTCCCATTATCGACGGTTTGCAGTACGAAGAGTCGGATGGTCCTGCCGCGGTGCTGCCGAACGGCAACGTGCTCGTTATGGCGGCTGGTGCTGGGCCGAATGCGTTTGGATCCCACTTTTTCGAATTCGACGGCCATCGCCTGAACCAGGTCATGGACAGCCCGAACGCCGAGTTCCTATTGCCGCATTTCTGTCGCACGCTTGTATTGCCAACTGGACAGGTGCTGTTCAACGGGGATGGAATTCAATTGTACACCCCAAGCGGCAGCGCAAATCCGTCCTGGGCCCCTGGGATAATTACCGTACCAACGAGCCTCTCGGCCGGCAGTTCTTACACGCTCGACGGCTCTCAACTAAGCGGATTGTCTCAAGGCGCCGCCTATGGCGACGATAGTCAGTCTGCAACCAATTATCCCCTCGTGCGAATCGTCAACAATGCGACGGGACACGTTTTCTATGCACTGACTTTTAATCGGACGTCCTCGTCGGTCGCGCGGAATGTGAAATCCTCCACCAGCTTTCAGATTCCAGACGGCATAGAAGCCGGCGCGAGTACCCTGGCCGTTGTCGCCAATGGCATCTCGTCGAAGGGAGTCTTTGTGACAATCATGGCAAAATCGAGCTTGGTCGCGTCAACAAGTGAGTCCGAGGGTCACCAAAAGAGCGAGCAGGTGTCGGGGGAGGCGATCGTTCATCCGTAAAGATCACGGGTGACAGCGACCCATGACATGCGCGCGGGCTAGCCGCCGGTTCGGATCATGTCGACCAGCGCCCTAAGCGCCGCCGAGGTGTTGCGGTTGTGAGGATAATAGAGGCAGAGCGGCAGCGATCGTTACGGCTGGCGGCAAGGCAGAGGTCGCGATCGGCGATCTGGCCAGCGATGACGGCGCCGCCGCCGTGGTCCGGCAGGCGCTGGCCGGGGGCGACATCGACATCCTCGTCAACAATGCCGGCTATTACCACCATCTCGACTGGCATACGGCTACGCCGCAGAAATGGGCCGAAACCTACTAGATCAACGTGCTGTCGGGTGTGCGGATGATCCAGCGGCTTGTGCCGGCGATGATCAAGCGCGGCTCGGGTCGGGTGATCCAGATCGGCGGCGGACTTGCGGTCCAGCCGATCCCGATGCAGCCGGATTACGAGGCATCGCTTGCGGTGCGGCACAATCTAGCCGTCTCGCTCGCATGGCGGCTGAAGGACACAGGTGTGACCTCGAACATCGTGGCGCCCGGCGCGATCCTGGTGCCGGCGGTCAAGGAACTGCTGGAGAAGATTGCGCCCAAGCAGGGTTGGGGCGAAAGCTGGGCCGCCATCGAGCGTGGCTGCGTCAAGGACATGGTGCCGAACGATGTCGGCCGTCTCGGCCGTCCGGAGGAGATTGCAGGTGCGGTCACGTATCTGGCGAGCCGTCACGCTGACTACATCAGCGGCGCTACAATCAGCGTTGATGGCGGAACGGTACGTTCGGCATTCTGACCCGCGAGAACGAAAAACGGAAAACAGTTGAGATGTCTTATCCAGATTGTCGCGCTACAGCTGCTTGAGGGGATGGTCGAGTCTCATAGATGGTCCTTCGAGTGGGTAGCGCCAGCAAGTTTCAATGCATGGTTCCTGACGTCCGGTGGCCATGCAGCCATCCGATCAGCAAAGGCGTCGCTGTTGCCGGAGAACAGGGCGCGGATCGCTTCCTCAAACCCGGGCAGATCGCCCGCCAGTGCTGAGAGGAAGCGGTAGGCGGTTTCGCGCGCAGCGTTCGTTTGGGTATGCCCACCATCAGAGCGACGCGCGTCATCGACAAGACGCCGCAACGCCTGCGAAGCCCCTCCAGGCTGCGCAGCGAGCCATTCCCAATGCCGGGGAAGTAGCGTGACCTCGCGGGCGACGACGCCCAATTTTGGCCGACCGCGCGCGCTTGCTTGCAGCTCGGTGCTCGACCGATTCCGGGCCTTGGCTGCCAAGGCTTCCAGCTCTCCATGCTCAGTGAGGCGGGTCACGATTTCGGCGGTGGTTCCACGCAGGTCGAGGTCCACCACGGCACCGGACGCATCATCGAACGTTAGGATAGGCTCGCATGGTTCCGCTGTCTCAACGGCTTTGATCGCAAGGGCCACATCGATCAGTGCCCCGCTCGCAAGTTGTTGGGTCTTGGCGAATGCGGTGCATGGCCTTGATAGGTAGTTGGACACGACGCTCCTTCCTCGGTTCACGTTATATCCGGGTAAAATATCTTGGCGTCAATATACCCGGATGATATTGTGCGGATTCGCGTCGGATAGCTACGCCGGGCCAATACAAGGGATGCACACGTGAAGGGAGACGATCGAAAGGCCGTCGTAAGCGCCTACAAAGAGCGAAGGGTCGAGGCTGGCATCTATGCCGTTCGCTGCATACCTTCCGGCGAAATATGGGTAGGCCGTGCGCCCGACCTATCCACGATCCAAAACCGGCTCTGGTTCACCCTGCGGCAGGGGAGCAACACGCACCGCTCGCTTCAGGACGCTTGGCATACCCATGGGGTAGAGGCCTTCACGTTTGAAATAGTAGAGCGCCTTGAGGATGAGGAGATAAGCTACATTCGTGACAGCGTGCTTAAGGACGGCCTCATACGCTGGACGGAAAAGCTTCAAGCTGTTCGCATCTGATCGTTGGGCATCCCAAATGGAGAAAACAGCGATACGGGCGAAGGTCCGCTTGTGGGATCGGCGAAGTCGCGCTTGAACGGCGGGAAGGGGTCGGGGAGCAGCCCCGTGGTCGGAAATGACCCTAACGGGCTACAGACCGATTTCGTCTGGCGTGCCGAGGTTTGTTGATTCTGTTAACCTCGCGTGACAGTAGTCAAAAGTCGGCCATCGCTGAGACAGATAAATAGAGGGGGCCAGGAATGCTCGCGCGTCAATTCGCCGTGGGTTTCGGTGTAGCCATTGTCTTCCCGTTACTTATTTACTATGCCGTGAGCACCTTCAGCCACCCACCAAAGTGGAACGATTTTCACCATCTGGTTGCGTATAACGGCGACACCTCTCCCGAAGAACGCACTGCACAGCAAACACGTCAGATGGCGGAGAACGCCGCGTACGATGAAGCGCAGCGAGTATTTAGCCTTCGGCTGCTCTGTGTAGCCGCCCCATTGGGGTATGCGGCAATCCTTCTTGGTGCGTCGCGTTGGGCCTCAGGATTCGGTG
>JAQGIF010000247.1 GCA_028291345.1 Rhodospirillales bacterium
AAGGCAAACGGTTCCGTCCGCCGTAAGAGTAGGCTAAGCTTATCAGACAACGTTCCGAATCCAGCCCGAACAACGTTGGAAAAGGCGTGTCTATCTTGGCGCTCTATCGATCGCATCCGTTCGCATCGACTTCCGCTTGCCTAACCGTACTCCGTCATGTGCCGAGCCTACCGCCGAAAGACAGCCGGTGAGTGGGTTGTCTTCATCCATAACTGTACCGGAAGGCCTAAAGGACGCGCTGATCGGGCGCTTTCTTCAGTCTCTAGAGCCCGGGAAGGCCGCGAAGGCCGAAATCGACAACAGCAACGCCAACCCTCCCTTTCTGTCGATCATTACGCGAACCCAGGGCCTTAGGCCCGATACCCTTAGAGACGTCTTTCTCTGCCTATCGGGACAAAGCTGCGTGGACTTTGAGCATTTGGTCATTGGCCACAAACTCTCGGAAGATACCGAAGAAGCCGTTCTTGGCCTCATTGAAGAAAATCCTGACTGGCTGCGACAACGAATCCGCTTTTTGAAAGTTGACCATGGAAACCGCACGATACCCCTGAATTTCGCGCTTGACGCAGCATCAGGGCAGTATGCCGCAATCCTGGACGATGACGATTTGGTGTTGGGACACTGGGTGGAAACGTTCAGAAACCTTGCTGCGATTCGCACCGGCGAAGTCCTGAGAAGCGTCGCCGTGTACCAAAAATTCGACCAGGTCCACACCGGGTTCGGCTCACCGGCACCATGTGCAAATGGCGAAATCCTGCGCCTATACCCATCCCGTTTCGATCTTTTCAGTCATTTTCAAGAAAATCGGACGCCTCTTTTTGCGCTGGCCTTCCCGCGCGCAGCGTTCAAAGATCTAAGAATGAGGTTCGATGAATCACTGACCACCAGTGAAGACTGGGATTATCTGATGCGGGTTGCGACCGTATGCGGCGTAGCGTCGTCACCCGAAATCACAGGAATCTACCGGCACTGGGGTAACCGCAGCGCGTCGCGCACAGATCACTCCGATCAAGAGTGGCTTGAGAACCAGCGACATATCCAAGAGAAGCATAATAGTCTGTGTATGCTACTTGCTGAGGGCTCGGCTGAACGGCTCCGAGAGATCCTTGATGAACGAGATGTGTTGGCGCGCGCAGTTCGTTTTCTGGGCAATACCGGCCCAGCCGCGCGGTACGATCGCGAGTTCGGTGTCGCAGCCAATATCGCACGGCGGATCCTCGATGATGGCAATCCGGAACTGTTGGACGAATTGCGCGTTGAGTTACAGGGGCTTTATGATTCGGTATGGTGGCGATTGAGCGCACCGGTTCGTTGGGTCAGCGCTTTAACGGGACGAAAGCGTTTCGATCGGCCAGAACCGCACGATCTTACCGAAGCGCATCTACGGATGGCGATTACCAACGTGCTTAATTCAACCTCATGGAGGATAACCAAGCCGTTGCGTTCCTTCGGCCGCTATCGCCAGCAGAGACAATAACCGAGTACCAAATGTCGGCCTCAAACATCTCGTCATATGATACAGGAGCAGACCGAGCGCCCTATAGGCGGCGAGCCGTGGTCTGGCCCTTATCGACGGCAGCCGATATCACGGAAGGCGGAACGGGAACGGTATCGCTTGAGAATTTGAATCTTCCGCCGGATTGGTACCGCGTAAAGGTTTGGACAAGCGAAGCGCAATCTGCCGTGGCCGCCCGGGCACGTTTTTTGGAAGGGCGTCGAGCGGACCTGCGAATTCGCATGGAACCGGCAGGCAAGAAATGCTTTCAAAAAATCTTCAAGATTGCTGAGCCGCTTTCATCGCTCTCAATTACGCTATCAGGAGAGCCGGGCAGCAGGAAACTTCGCCGCATCGAGCTTCGCGCGCTCAACAGATTTTCGATTACGTGGTTTCTCGCGACGAAAGCCGCCCGATATGCGTTGTCGAATCGCAGGCGCTTCAACTGGAAAACCAGTTGGTCGCATTTGTTGGCGGCATTGCACCCGCGGGGAAATTTTGCGTTTCGCGGCCGATATGATCGGCCCGGCAATGGAACCTATGAAAAATGGAGAATGGTATATGAATCTCCGGACGGTGGGACTTCGGCCGCCAATGCACTGCGGGACATAGCCGGATCTCACAGACCACGTCTGGGGCTACTGGTCGGAAGTCAATTGGACGCTTCGAATATAAACAAAGAAATTGTGACGTCGCTCATTGGATCGACAATCGAGCTTTGCGTCGTTACGGCTTCGGAGCTGAAGAATTTGTCGGGATCTGACCTCGATTTTATCCTCCCTGTAGACTATAAAGGACTATTCCCCAGCGGAGCAGTCGAGCGGCTTGTGCTCGGATTGTTAGAAAATACACGTTTGGCGGCTGTCTTCGCCGATAGCGATTTCATCATGGCGGATGGGACGCGTCAAAATCCCCGGCTGAAGCCACCATGGGACAGGGAACTGCTATGGTGCGCCGATTACATTCGTGCACCACTGATGGTCCGCTGGGCATCTGATCTGGGCGCTGGGCTTGATCTCTCCGGAGCCGATCTCAAGCCGAGTTATGCATTGGCGCTGACGTTGCTCGCACGTCGCCCACGCGAAAGCCTCGGCCGCATTCCAGCAATTCTGTTTCACCAGAGCGATGTGAATGAGCCTGATACAGGAATTGACCGTCGAATCTTGGAAGACCATCTTTCCACCCTCCAGGATCGCACCAGCCTGAAAGTGCTGGAGGATGGAACCTTTAAAGTCGACTGGCTCATTCCTGCCGCCCGGATGCCGAGAGTATCGATTATCATTCCTTCGAAAGACAATTTCGCAACTCTTAAAACTTGCATAGAATCAATAATAGCCAACACCGCAGGCGTTGATTACGAGATAATAATTGCCGACAATGGCTCATCCCAAAGAGATACAGTTGAATATCTGTCAACTCTACCTGATATATCATCCGTAAACATAATAAGACTTCCAGGTCCGTTCAATTTTTCGAAAATCAATAATGATGCCAGAGGACACGCGACCGGAGAAATTCTCGTCTTTCTTAATGACGACACGAAAATAGTTTCTGGTGAGTGGCTTTTTGAACTCGTGAGCGTCGCCCGCAGGCGAGAAGTGGGCGCCGTCGGCGCCCTTCTTCTATACCCCGACGGCAGCGTCCAACATGCGGGCGTACTATTGGGCGTGGGCGGCCCCGCGGATCATGCCTTTCGCTATTTGGACGGAAACAGTCCCGGATATCTAGGATTGTTGCGGTGCAGACGGGAGGTTACGGCGGTCACCGGTGCATGCCTCGCTGTTTCCGCCTCCCATTTCGACGCCGTCGGCGGTTTCGATGAAATGCTCATGGTGACGTGTAACGACGTCGATTTATGTCTTAGACTGCGCGCCATGGGCCTTGTTAACGTTTTGACACCATGGGCTCGCCTTGAGCACTGGGAGTCGATGACGCGGGGGGTCGATTTCACCGACGAAGCGCTGGAAAGGCAGGCGGACGAACTTCGCATCATGTCGGAACGGTGGGGAGCGCTAATGGATCGCGATCCCACTTATCACCCTGGGTTAAGCGATTTCGAACCAAATTATTGCCTGTCGGTTTAGAGAGCAAACCTATGGTGAGTAAAATTATCACCGATAAACTCAGCAACACCCCGGGCATCGATCATCGGCGGTAGGCGCCCTTCGGCCTCCCGCGACCGGTACGCCGCGACCGCTCGTTTAAGATAGCTCAAATCGCTCTTTTCGAACCGATCGAGCAAGCGCCGGACGATATCCTTGCGATCATATTTATGCGCCAGGATCAAAGCCGCCTCCGCCGAATAATACAGTTCGATCGGTCCAGGAGACAGTAAACCATCGCGCGTCAGCCGTTTGTCATGGAACGCAGCCGCGGATGGTTGATAGATAATCTTCAAGCCGGCGATACGAATGCGCCACGAAAGATCGACATCGTCGCAATGTAGGAAAAAGCTGGCAGCATCAAAACCGCCCATCGCCTTCGCGACCCGCACCGGGACCATCATGCAAGCTCCCGCGGCCCATGCCGTCTCGCCTGTCCTGGTATTATAGGCTTTCGGATGCTCGATAGGCAGTTGCCGCGCTTCCGTTACCCCAACACCCGGTATGTGGAACGGCCTCACGAGTTCGACAAAGGCTATAGGGCTAAACCGTATATCCGGGTTAATGAAGAAAACCAGATCGGTTTCAGCGGCGTCCAACAAATGATTTTGTCCCCCCGCAGACCCCAAATTTGCACCGAACTGCACATAGGAAATGTTGGTGAGGTTGGGAAACAGCAAACGATATTTCTCGATCTCCGCAGATCCCATAACGGGATCGGCAGACGAGTCGCCATAGGCCACCTCGACCGACGAAAAGCATCCAAGAGCCAAACCGATTTCGGCGGCGCGGTCTATGCTGGCAAGCGAGCGCTCGATTTCGCTTTGCTTGGTGCCGAACAAGACCGTCTGAATGCGTAGCGAACACGCGCCGTCGACAAATGGCCGGTCAGTATCGAGACCGTGCGGTGTCATCGATCCCAATCAGTCGGAACTATCGGCGAGCCGCATAAGATATTCGCCATAACCGCTCTTCAAAAGAGGTTGGGCTAGATTGCGAAGCTGAGCGGCGTCAATAAAGCCTTTGGAAAATGCCGCTTCTTCGGGGCTGCCAATCTTTTGTCCCTGTCGATGTTCGATCGTCCTTACGAATTCGGCCGCTTCCAGCATCGACTCATGCGTCCCGGTGTCGAGCCAGGCATGACCTCGCCCCAACCGCTCGACGCGCAGCATAGCTTGCTTCAAGTAAAGCCTGTTGAGATCAGTGATCTCCAGTTCGCCACGAACCGAAGGCTCCAGAGACTCGGCCAGATCGCAGACCTGACTGTCATAGAAATACAGCCCCGTGACCGCCCAGTTTGAGCGTGGGTTTTTCGGCTTTTCTTCCAACGACGTCACTTGACCATCGGCATCGAACGAGACAACGCCATAACGCTCGGGGTCGCTGACACGATAGGCAAAAACGGTGGCGCCCTTGTTTTGTGCCGACGCGGCTTCGAGCGCGAATGAAAGCGAGGCGCCGTAGTAGAGATTGTCCCCCAGAATCAAGGCACAAGGTCCGCCGTCGCAAAAGTCGCGTCCGATCAGGAATGCATCCGCCAAACCACGCGGCTCCGACTGTTCGGCATAGCTGAAGCGCACGCCCCACCTGTCGCCGTCGCCCAGGAGCATTTGAAACAATGGCAGGTCGCGTGGCGTGCTGATGATCAGCAGGTCGCGTATGCCTGCCAGCATCAGTGTTGAGAGAGGGTAATATATCGTCGGCTTGTCGTAGATCGGCAGCAATTGCTTGCTGATAGCCAAGGTCAGCGGGTGCAGCCGGGTTCCGGCGCCGCCGGCGAGAATAATACCCTTCATCTCATATCCCTATTGAGCGGCACGGGGAGCAACGTCGCAAGGCAGTGATCGAGCGCATCCTCCCATGACGGTTGATCGATGTCCCAATCCTTGGAAATTGCGCCACAGCCCAGCCTTGAGTTACCGGGACGCGGCGCGGCCGTCGGATACTCCGCAGTCGTGATCTCGCGTACCGTGTTAGGAACCTTCATTCCCGCGGCCGACATGCGGGCAAAGATGCCCAGGGCAAATCCATGCCAACTGATGAAGGGCATTCCCGCGTAATGATAGGTCCCGAACGCATCGGCGCCATTGCCGATCGCTTGCGCGATTCGTGCCAATGTTCGCGCGATGTCGGCCGCGGCGGTGGGACCGCCGATCTGATCGCCGACCACCGCGAGTTCATCGCGCTCGCCCCCCAGGCGCAGCATGGTGCGGACGAAATTCGCGCCATAAGGGCTGAAAACCCAAGCCGTTCTGAGGATAATATGTCGTGGCTGATACTGGCGAATGCCGATTTCACCAGCCAGCTTGCTCGCTCCGTAGGCCGAAAGCGGCGCGCACGGGTCGGTTTCCCGATAGGGCCGATCTGATTTACCGTCGAAAACATAATCCGTGGAAATATGGAGGAAAGGAATGCCGACCGCAGCTGTCGCGGCAGCCATTTCTCCCGGCGCATCGGCGTTCAATCTGAATGCCGCGGCCCGATCGCTTTCGGCCTTGTCGACCGCGGTATACGCGGCGGCATTTATGACAAGATCGGGCTTGTGTGTCGCAATGGCCGCCGCCGCGGATCCCCCAAGCATCAAGTCGCAATCGTCGCGGCCAAGCAGCGTGGAGCGCCAAGTCGCTGGCCAAGCCAAGTTTCCTAGCTCACGCGCAACCTGGCCCGCTTTGCCGAAGATCAGAACATGCATGATTTCGACGATCAGCTTGTCGCGCGAAGGCCGAGACGCTCTCCGCCATAGCCCCGCCCGCGGACCGCTTCGACCCAGGCCGAATTCGCAAGATACCAATCCACAGTCTGCGCAAGCCCTGTCTCAAAGGTCTCCTCGGGTTGCCAGCCAAGGTCCGCCAAAATCTTCGAGGCATCGATCGCGTAGCGTTGGTCATGTCCTGGGCGATCGGTGACAAATCTAATCAACGATTCCCGGGCTCCTCCGCCAATGCGATCATCGACCAGGCGGCAGATCGTTCGGACGACATCGATATTCCGGCGCTCACAGTTCCCGCCCACATTATAGGTTTCTCCCAGCTTGCCCTTCTCAAGGACGAGCGCCAGCGCGCGCGCGTGATCATCGACGAACAGCCAATCGCGCACGTTCTCGCCGGCGCCGTAGACCGGCAGCGGCTTTCCCGCGATCGCATTCAAAATCGTTAACGGGATCAATTTCTCGGGAAATTGGCAGGGTCCGTAATTGTTCGAGCAGTTCGTGACGAGCGTTGGCAAGCCGTACGTGTGATGCCAAGCGCGGACCAGGTGATCCGATGCGGCTTTGCTGGCCGAGTACGGCGAATTCGGCTGGTACGCCGTTGTCTCGCAGAACTTTCCGTCCACGCCCAGCGACCCGAAAACCTCATCGGTCGAGATATGCAGAAAGCGGAAACGGTTCCGGGCGTCGCCCTTCAATTCCCGCCAATAGCCCAATGCCGCCTGCAGAAGCGAATGAGTCCCGATGATATTGGTTTGCATTGCCGCCGTAGAATCGTCGATCGATCGATCGACATGGGATTCGGCGGCGAGATGGATGATCGCGTCCGGCTCCCGATCGTGAAGTATTTTCTTCATCCGCTCGAAGTCGCAAATGTCCGCGAGCTCGAACGTATAGGCCGGGTTGTCTGCGATCGAAGCAAGTGACTCCGGGCAAGCCGCATAGGTCAACGCATCGACATTTATGACCTGATGTCCGCGTCCGACCAGAAGCCTGCATAGCGCAGAGCCAATAAAACCAGCGCCGCCGGTTACGAACAAATTCATGAAAAATCCCGCTTACCGTGTCGATAGTGCCTTACGGGAAACACGCCTCCGAATCAATAAGATCCGGGAGCATTGCG
>JAQGIF010000281.1 GCA_028291345.1 Rhodospirillales bacterium
GGGCGATGAGCACCGTCCTCTTCGACCGGCTAAACGACCGATTCGGCAACCATGCGCATATCGGCGATATTCGCGGGCGCGGCCTGTTCGCGACGGTCGAGTTCGTCGAGGATCGTGCCGGCAAGACCCCCTTCGCACCCGAACTCAGGCTGAATGCACGGGTCAAGGCCCGGGCGCTGGAACTGGGTCTCGATTGCTACGCGGTCGGTGGAACTCTCGACGGCAAAGCTGGCGACCACGTCATGCTGGCTCCAGCTTTCATTGTGACACCTGTCGAGATCGACCGGATCGTCGCGATCCTCGGCGACGCGGTGGAATCGGTGCTCGCGGATCTCCCCAGCTAGGCCAGGCCCCCGGCATCGACCAGCAGGGTCGATCCGGTCATCAGGATCGACATGTCGCTGGCGCAGAACAAAGCCACGCGTGCGATGTCATCGGCAGTTCCGGTCCGGCCCAGCGGCAGTGAGGCCGCGATCGATTTGCGTTTTGCCGTCACTCGTTCAAGTTCGGCGCCTGTCGCGTTCGCCGTGCGCGCGGCCGCGCCCGGCGTGTCGACGCCGGTGGGGGCAAGGCCGAGAACGCGGATATCGTGCTGGCCCAGCTCGATTCCCAAGGCCTTCGTCAGGCCCACGACGCCGTGTTTCGATGCCGTGTAGGCGGCCAGGTTCGGCCCGCCGCGGATGCCGCGAACCGACGCCACATTGATGATGACGCCGCCTTTGGGTTCCTGGGCGATCATGCGGCGCGCTGCCTCGCGGCATCCGATAAAGGTGCCGCGCAGATTGACCCCCTGCACCGTGTCCCAATCCGCGGTCAGCAGATCGGTGGTCACGGCGCCGGGGAAGATGCCGGCATTATTAACCCAAATATCCAGCCGCCCGAGTTCGCGCACCGCGGTATCGGCCAGCGCGACGACCGATGCCTCGTCGGTGACATCGACAGTGACGCCGAACGCGCGCCCGCCGAACGCCTTCGAGATGGAGTCGGCGGCCTCGTCGGCATCTGACTGGCGAAGGTCGGCGATCACGACCGTGGCGCCGACTTCGGCGAAGCGCCGTGCGACGCCCAACCCGATTCCACGCGCACCGCCGGTGATCACCGCGACCTTTCCCTGCAGCGAGATGAGCTGCTGGACGGTTTTCTCCGATACGTCTTTTATCGCCATGCGAGACCTCTCCTGATCAAAATTACGGCGTCGGATCGTATAATTCTTTATGATGAACGAGCGACCAGGCGTCCATATTTCTGTCCGACAATCGGTCAATTCTAGCTTGACGCGCGGACCTAACTCCATAATCATTATGACAACAAGAGGTGGAGCGACAAAAAAGTCGGCTGCACTCAAAGCGGGAGGGCGCAAGTAAACCCTCGATCGAGACAGGCGGGGGAAAGTAATGAGTGCGAGAGTTTACGGTTTGCCAAAGATCCATGGGACGGCGCGCGGCCTGACGGCGGGTGCCTCGGCCTCGGCGATCGCCGTGTTCATGACGCTCAGCCCTTCCCCAGCGACGGCACAAACCGAGGCGCAATCCAGCGCCCCTAGCCAGGGTCTCGAAGAGGTTGTGGTGACCGCGCGGCGTGTCGAGGAGCGGCAGCAATCGACGCCGATCTCGGTTACATCCATCACCGCCAACACGCTGCGGGAACTCGACATCCATCGTATCATCGGCTTGGACGCGGTGACGCCCAACCTGGTCTTTACCGAAGGCGTCTCCAACGGTACTGGCACGATCGTCTATATCCGCGGCATCGGCGCGATTTCGGTCTCGGCCTATTCCGATCCGCCGATCGGCATCTATATCGACGGTGTCGTCCAGGCCCGTCCGGTCGGCAATGCCTTCGACCTGCCCGATGTCGAACATGTCGAGGTTCTGCGCGGGCCGCAGGGCACTCTTTTCGGCCGCAACACGACCGGCGGCGCCATTGCCATCTACACCAAGAAACCGGCACAGGATTTCGGCGGTTCGGCCTTGTTCTCCTATGGCAATTTCAACGAGATCGAGGGTTCGCTGTCCGTCGACACCGGTGAGATCGCGAATTCCGGCTGGCGCAGCCGGGTCAGTTTCGACCGCCACGTCTATGACGGCTTCATCGAAACGCCCGGGCGTGACGCTGCGAATTCCTTCGGCTATTCGCGGTCGGTGACTGCAAGTTTCGCGGTCAGCAAGAACATCACCGACAACTTCACTCTCGACAACCGGATGTTCATCGACCAGGTCGCGGCCAAGCCGGGGTTCCAGGTGACGGCGATCACGCCCGCAGCGGCGGCATTCTTCAACCAGTCGGCCGCGCGCGGCGGCCCGCCCGCGATCATCAGCAAGACGCCGCTCGACATCGCCTATGCGGATCCGCGCAACCCCTACGATCCTACGGCCTCGGATTGGGGCGATACGCTGACGCTGGCCTATGATTTCGGCGACTACCTGGCACTGAAATCGATCACCGGCTATCGCAGCCTGACCCAATCGCAAACCGGGCAGCTCGGCGGCAGCTATATTGTCGGACCAGTCGGCTCGCGGATCAATATCGTGCCGTTCGAATTCGCCACCCCGAACGATTCCGTCATCGACGACCAAGTCAGCGAAGAATTCCAGGCCACCGGCAAGATCGGCGAGTTCAACTACGTCGCCGGCCTCTATTACTTCCACGAAAAGATCGACGAGAATCAGCGCACGGTCAGCGGCACGGTGCTAGCCAACGGGCTCGGTTCGCTGACCGATGCGACGATCACCTATACACTGCCCTCCACCTCTTATGCCGCCTATGGCAATCTCGGCTACAAGCCGACCTATTTCGACGACAAGATGGAGATTACCGCCGGCCTTCGTTACACCTACGACGAAAAGCAGGAAACCGCGGTCAGGAAGCAGGTCGGCCTGCCCCTGCAGGGGCCGCAACTCCAGAACCGGAACTGGGACAATCTCGGCTATAGCGTATCGCTGAATTATCAGTGGACCGACGACATCATGACCTATTTCCGGGCATCGTCGGCCTATCGCGCGGGCGGCTTCAACCCGTCCCAGATCGGCGCCCCGGCTTTCGATCCGGAAACCGCGACAACCTATGAAGCCGGCTTCAAGATGGAGTTCTTCGACCGGCACTACCGCATCAACGCCGCCGGCTTCAAGACCGACTATTCCAACCTGCAGATCAACCAGCGCAACGCGCAGACGGCGACCAGCATCGTCGTGAATGCCGGGCAGGCGACCTATTCGGGGTTCGAAGTGGAAGGCACCGCAATTGTTGCCGACGGGCTGCAGTTCAATGCCAGCGTCGGTTATGTCGACCCCGAATATCAGCAATATTTGTTCAAGGACGTGAGCGGCAATCCGGTGAATATCGCCAACGTGGCGCGATTCCCGGTGGTCTCGAAGGTTACGTACAACATAGGCGCGCAGTATCGCCTACCCCCGCTGCCGATCGGCGTCATCTCCACGCGGCTCAACTATCAGTTCCAGAGCTCGCATTATTTCCAACCGGTCGATGCGCTGGCGCCCAACAACTCCAGCAACCCGTCGGGCGATCTGGAGAATCTGAAGGCTAGCGTCACGCTGTCCGACATCCCGCTCCCCGAGAGCGGGCTTAAGAACGTGAAGATCGAGGCCTATGGCGACAATCTGCTCGACCATCGCTATCTGCTGCTGTTCGTCGATTTCGGCTCCTATGGAGCGGCGTCGTTCAACCGGCCGCGTTCCTATGGGGTGCGGCTCAGCGCCGATTTCTAATTAAGGCCGATTTCTAATTAAGAAGGGGAGACATCCTCCCGTGAGGCTAACGCGTCGTGAGCTGATGAAAACGACCGCCACCGGTGCGCTGGCGGTCGCGACGCAATTCGGCGGTGCGGCCGAGGCGCTGCCCGCCGACGATTTTCGGGCGGTCGTCGCGGTCAATCTCGCAGGCGGCCACGATGGCTGGAACATGGCGGTGCCGATCGACGGCCGCTACGCCGCCTATGCGAAGGGCCGCGGGCGGGCGCTGGCCTTGCCGCCCAGCCGCCTGCTCGGTCTCGGCGACTGCGCGACGGCCCTTCATCCCAGCCTCGCGCCGCTAATGCCGGCCTGGAACGCGGGGAATCTCGGCGTCGCCTTGAATACCGGGCCGCTGCTTCAGCCGATCGACAAGGCGCTCTATCGCCAGCGTCCCGACCTTCGCCCGCGCAACGTCATGCTGCACGACGATGCCGGTGGGTATTGGCGGACTGCGATGGGCAGGCTTGGCCCGCTACAAACCGTCGAAAGCGACGACCCGGTCTTTGCCGGACGGCATTTCCAAACCGACCGGCATTTCCAGAACACGTCCAGCGATATCGCGCGGCAGCTATGGCGTGTGGCGCGGTTGATCGAGATGCGGGATCAGGCACGGCCGGCATTCGTCGTCTCGCAATATGGCTACGACACCCATGCCGAACAGGTGGCCGCCGACGACCCGTCGCGTGGCCGCCAGGCCGATCTCTATGCCGAACTGGCCGTCGCCCTGGCGGCGTTTCAAGAGGCCATGGCCGGCCTCGGGCTGGCGCGGAACGTGACCGCCTTCACTGTCTCTGAGTTCGGGCGGGCATTCAGAGGCAACGGCCAGCTCGGAACCGACCATGCCTGGGGCAACAATCATCTGGTGCTGGGTGGGGCTGCCAAGGGTGCTGTACACGGCGTCTATCCCGACCTGACCCTGGGCGGCCCTGACGATGTCGTCGGCGACGGTCGCTGGCTGCCCTCTCTGTCGGTCGAAGATTACCTGGCTCCGATTGCGCGGTGGCATCGCCTGGATGCTGCCGTCTAGGCAAGAATTCGAAGGGAAAGGCTGCGAATATGCCCATAGCCAAGGTCAACGATCAGTCGCTCTATTATGAAATAGAGGGTCAGGGCGATTGGGTGATCTTCGTCCATGGCGGCGGCGGCACCCACCTGGGCTGGTGGCGGCAGGTCTATGCGCTGCGCGATCGCTTCAAATGCCTGACCTATGATTCGCGTGGATGCGGTCAGAGCGACGGCATCGAGGATGCGACGGTGGGCGACG